>DASZFH010000357.1:0-3750 GCA_035939985.1 Candidatus Dormiibacterota bacterium | reverse complement strand
CAATCACCGATAGCGACCTGATCGCTCAAGCTTTCGTTGAAGCGGTCGCTCCGCCGGAAAAGAACCTCCCCTCCCTGTTGAGGCATTTGCACTCCCGTCAGGCTCTACTGATTGTCGACAACTGTGAACATTTCGTCGAGGGCGTTGCCCAACTGGTGGAGCTTATTGTCCGACGCTGCGTGGGGGTCACGGTTCTAGCCACCAGCCGTGAACACCTGGGGGTCAGCGGCGAAGCGGTGTTCCGAGTTCCGCCTCTTTCCCAGAAGACAAGCGTCCGGCTTTTGATGGAGCGCTCTCGGTTGCGAGAGCCGGGCTTGAGCGCTCCCAACCAGACCAGCTCGGAGGTCCTGACCCGCATCGCAGACCGTCTCGATGGCATTCCCCTGGCCCTGGAGCTGGTCGCCGGCGCCCTCGACATGCTCACCCCCGAACAGGTCCTCGCCGGGCTCGACGCCCGATTTGAAATGCCTCTGACCGGGAGCAGAACCGCCAGCCCCCGCCATCAGACCTTGCGAGCGACGGTGGAATGGAGTCACGACCTCCTGGGCCCTGAGGAGAAGCTGCTGTTTCGGCGGTTGGCGATCTTTCGGTCAAGCTTCACTCTGGAGAGTGCAGAGGCTATCTGCGCAGACAGTTCGATCCCCGCCCCACAGATCGCTCTTGTGCTCCGCCATCTGATCGACAAATCCCTGGTGGTGGTCGGAACGGGCATCGGCGGTCCATCCCGGTACCGGATTTTCGAGACCATCCGAGCCTTTGCCTGGGAGCACCTACAGGCGGAGGGAGATCTCCCCGACCTGCGCCGACGCCAGGCGGCCTTCCTGGCGGAGATGGCTATCGGAGCGGAAACCAAACTGAGTGGAGCCGCCGCCGAGCACTGGTTGTCAGAAATGTCTGAGGAACAGCCCAACTTGGGGATGGTCCTGGAGTGGGCTCGAACCGAGGATCCCTCGGTTGTGCTCCGCCTGTCGGCCGCCTGGTGGCCCTACTGGATCCTGAGCGGACACATCAGAGCGGGGCAGGGTTGGCTCGAAGGGGCCTTGGCTACCGATGTCGACGACCTGCCTGTACAGATGGCAGCCCTTCATGGAGCGGGTCGGGCGGCTTGCCGCAAAGGTGATTTCGACCTGGCACAGTCCAACTTCGACCGCCAGCTGGCCCTCGCCACCATGCTGGAAGACCGCGGACAACAGGTGATGGCTCTCAACGCGATGGGCCTCATGAAAGCGGCGTGGGAAGACTGGAGCGCTGCCCAATCAGACTTCAGCCTGGCGCAGTCACTGGCAGAGGGTGGCGACATCCGACTGCTGGCTATGACAAGGTCCAACCTGGGCATTTGTATAGCCAGGAACGGCAACCTAGCCCGGGCGAAGCGGGCATTCGCTCAGGCCTATTCGGTGATGCTGGCAGCGGGGGATCGCAATGGAATCGCTCGCCAGAGCCTGCTATTGGGTGAATTGGCGCTCGTGGAAGGGCAGTTGGACGAGGCTCGAGAGCTACTCAAGGCCAGCGTGCTCGACTACATGCGGCTGGGGGACCAATTCTTCGTCATCGCCACTCTCAAGGCTTTCGCCCACTGGCTGGCGGTAGCCGGTGCCGAAGAGCTGTCCCTGCGGGTCGCCGGGGCCGTCGAGGCCGCCCAAACCCAGATGGGTGTGACGGGTTGGGCCTCCCCCCACGAGACCGCTCGACGTGCTGCGCGGGCTCGCGCCTGGCAGAGTTTGGGTCCAGATTTGGCCACCCGGGCCGAATCGGCCGGGGCGACCGCTTCCACTGCTGACGCGATGGAAGAAGCCTTGACTTGGACCCCTCCACACTGTACGGAGGCCCCGCCAAGCCGCCTACGAGCCTTTGCCCCCGAATAGGTCCGTCCCCTCAGCCCCAACCACTGGACCGATCTGATCCCCCCAACGGGAGCGTGAGTGCGTCCGCGCTCTCGGTAACCTCCGATCGCAAAACCTTCAAACAGCGGTTTGAGGCCGGTGTGAGGTCGGCGTGAGAGTCGTACTCCAACCTTCACCTTCTGGGTACACCAGCAACCGATTCAGGAGAAACAGACAACTGAGCTTCGACCAGACCATCTGTCGCCTCGCCGTTGCCCACAGCCACTGCGTAATCATCCACAGGCCGAATGGTGCGGCCCAAGGCCGCACCTGCACATTGGTGGCTCAGCGAACGCGCCCAAGCCTAGGTTCCCCAGATAGCCTCGGCCTCGGTAAGCGCACCGGCGAACCGGATGGCCCAAGATCCGTGATTTCAACCAACAAAGGGAGTTCTTATGTACGCCAGTCATGCAAGCAGACTCGTCCGGCGGGGCCTGGTCGCCGCCCTTGTCGTCATGCCGCTGTTGTCCAGCGGCGTCGGTCAGACAGCAAGAGCCACCTCCCCTACCGCCGTCCCCACTGAAACCATCCAACCTGCTGCCTCACCCGCGCATCTCAGCCCGATTACCTACAGTCACCGCTGGATGCCACGCGGCGCTGGTACTGCAAAATCCTCGGCGACCGCCGCCGCTGCCCCCACGCCAGTCAACACCATCATGTATAACGGCGGACCGGTTCAGGTGGTCCCAAAAGTAGTGCTCGGATTCTGGGGATCAGCCTGGAACACCGACTTCAACGCCTATGGGGTGGACAGCAACCAGTACATGAACTACATCACCAACCTGCTCTCTAATTTTGGGGGCGGAGGCTACATCGGCGCCATGAGTGCGTACTGCCAGAACCCGAACCCACCCTCGGACGGCAGCTACCCATGCTCTGGTGCAGGCGCCCAATTCATCACCAATCCGACCAATCAGCTCAAGAAAGTCATCATCATCAACGACGCCAATCCGCCAACCGCGCCCACCGACCAACAGTTTCAGAGCGTCGCAGACCAGATGCGCCAGAACGTTTACGGTGCCAACGGAAACGATCCGGACACCAACTACATGATCTTCACCCTCCCCGATCACCCAACCATGGTCCCGGACCAGACGTCCTGCGGAGCGCACTTCTCCTACGATGACCCGAGCAGCGGAACGGCTGTCGAATACACCGAAATGCCGTTCGGACCTCAGGACTCGAGCTGTAACGCCAACGTGCTCAACCACACCAACGACAGCTTCGGACACGGGATTCTCGATGGCGTCAGCGTGGTGATGTTCCACGAGCAGGCTGAGACGATCACCGACCCCACCGGCACGGGCTGGACTAGTCCGGACAACGATAACCCTGAGGTGGGCGACGCCTGCGAGGAGCCCACGATGGCCAGCAACCGTCAGAATGTCCCGTTTGGACCTTACTACGGGGCAGTCCAGCCGCTCTACAGCGACTTCTTGGGAGGCGTTTGCGTTTACGACCAGGGCGGCGAAGGCGTCACCACACTGCATGTTGGGGACACCGCCAATGCCAGCAAATGGTCAATACAATCGAACTTGCAGCTCGGCAACCCGATCTTTTCGGATCGGACCTACACCTATAAGAGCATTCCCTCCTCGCTCTTGGGCGGCTCATGGATCCAGCCGGCGGCGGCCTCCAAGAGCTCCACAGTCAACCCCTTAGTGACCTTCAGGGTCGGCCAAAGCACCACCGTCGAGGTGGCGGTCGACACCAGGCTCGGGCGCCGGTCCTGGATGGATTCCAGCTGGGTTGACACCAGTTCCCAGATCATTGACAGCGAGAGCACCCCAACCCATTTCGAGGTCTTCAAGAAATCATTCTCGGCTGGTCCCGTTCAGCTCGGGCCCAATGCCGGATCCGGCTCCGC
>DASZFH010000356.1:0-11447 GCA_035939985.1 Candidatus Dormiibacterota bacterium | reverse complement strand
CGGAGCTCGAGGCCTTCGCGCCTTTCTGCGCTGATCGCCTCGGCTCTCCCCAAGGCACTCGCGTTGGCTGTCTTGCTGGCTGTCTGGGAGATCAGCGCCAAGTTCAAAAACCAATCCTACGTTCTGCCCGAGCCGGCTCTGGTCGGTCAGGCTGCCCACCAACTGTGGGTCAACGGCCATGTTCTGGAGGCGATTTTGAACAGCCTTCGTCGGGCCGCCTTGGGGTATGCCCTCTCCCTGGTCGCGGGGACGCTCTTGGGGATTGCGATCGCGCGGATTCGGATGCTACGGCTGGCTCTTGCGAGCATGATCGGCGCTCTGCAGATCCTGCCCTCGGTGGTTTGGGTCCCCATCGGGGTGCTCTGGTTCGGGCTCAACGAGACCGCGGTCTACTTCATCGTGGTCATGGGGGCACTTCCCTCTATCACCGGGGGTACGGTTGCGGCCCTGGACAACATCTCCCCGCTCCTGCTCCGAGTTGGTCGCTCGATGGGTGCCCGCGGCCCAGCTCTGTACCGCCACGTCGTTCTTTCGGCCGCGCTTCCCGGCTATATCGCGGGACTGAAACAGGCCTGGGCATTCTCCTGGCGGTCGTTGATGGCCGCCGAACTGATCGCCACCGGACCCACATTGGGTCTTGGGTTGGGCCAGCTGCTCCGCGAAGGTGGAGATCTCAGTGACATGAGCGTGATGCTGGCCGTAGTGATCATGATCTTGATCGTGGGGCTGACTGTGGAAGAGTTGGTCTTTGCCCCAATCGATCGGGGGATCCGCAGCCGACGAGGGTTGACTGGATCCTAAGAGTCGTTCCGTTACCTGGGGCGGTTGCGATCGTTAGGTCTGGTATGAAGATTGCTCTCGGCCTCCTCGCCGCCGCTTTCCTGGTTACCGGCTGTGGCCATTGGACGGGGGCTGTTCCCCAGGGCACGAGTTCGACCCCGTCCCCAATCCCCACGGTGACAACCTCGACCGATCCGGCCTCGAACATCACCGAGGCGGACGACGGTCGGCAATTCACAATTACAGTCGGCCAGACGATCGATGTCGCACTCCACGCTCAGGGGTTTGAACACTGGACGGACCTGGCCAGCTCAAATCCATTAGTCCTGGTGGCCAGGCCCGATCCGTACGCCGCCGCCGCCATTGGTGTGACCTTGGGCCGCTTTCAAGGTTTGGCGGCGGGAACGGCGGTGATCACGGCTGAAGGGGCCGTCACCTGCCCTTCTGGAAGCATGTGTCCGATGATGGTCAGGGAGTTCGCGGTCAGAATCACCGTTTCAGCCTGAGGCCTTGGGCGAGCGGGCTCCTTGGGCGAGTCCGGCCTTGCGGTTATCCTGACCCGGTATGTCGCTAGGCAGCTTCCTATTTCTCTGCACCTGCTTGATCGCCGGTTACGGGATGACCTATTTGAGCCGCCTCGACCTGAGATCCGAAGAGCGTTTCTTCTATGGTGCGGTGATCGGGGCCGCGGTAGCCACCATCCAGGGTTTGCTGGCCTTCCTACTCCTGGGGATGGGGTGGTTGACCATCCTCCTCGCGATTCTGGGCACCGGCGGCCTCGGTCTGATTGGGTGGCGGGACGGCAGAGCCAACTTCCGTAAGGAGGCGGCCGACCTGGTGCTCCGTTTGAATGGGTCGCCCAGGGCCTCAGGCCACCCTTGGCCGTTGCTGTTGGTACTGACCATTGCGTGGTTGTGGATGGGCATGTTTTGGAGCCACGGCCTGTTTGTCGACCAAAACGGCCTCCAAACCGGCTACGTGACCATTTGGGGGGACTGGGCTGTTCACCTCCCCTTCTCGGCTTCCTTTGCTTACGGAGATAACCGGCCGATCGACTTCTATTTCGCGCCTGGGACGCCTCTGCACTATGCCTTCGGGGTGGACTTCTTCGCGGCCCTCCTCGACCGTTTGGGGACTTCGCTGCCGGGCGGTCTGGTGCTTTCAACGGTCTATTTGATGGGGGCCCTGCCCGGAGTCATGTACTGTGCTGCCTGGCGGCTGATCGGCAACCGAGGGGTGGGAGCGCTTTCGGTCTTGATCTTCGCCTGCGGTGGGGGTTTGGGTTTCATCTACGCGGCAGTGACCATCGACCAGCAGGGCTGGTCGGGTTTCCTATCGGTCGGCAAGAAGTACACCGCGGACATTCCGGGCTACGTCTGGAACAACCCGGTGCTCGCCTGGCTGGTACCTCAGCGGTCGACCCTGTTCGGGTTTTCCCTGGCCTTGATCGTGGTGGCGATGCTGTGGCAGGCGCGAGCCGTGACCATTGGCCCTCGACCCTTTCTCTTCGCGGGTGTCTTAACTGGAATCATGCCGATTTTTCATGTCCATGGATTTGGAACGGCTCTGGCGATCGGATTGATTTGGGGGGTCATCGAACGCCGCCAGACCTGGCTCTGGTTTGCGATTCCGGCGGTGGTACTGGCTCTGCCCGCTCTGCGGTGGATAATCCCGACCGGGTCCGCCTCCTCGATCAGTTCGGAGGTTGGCTGGCTGGCTTTCAGCGGGCTACCGCCGCCCGTGACACTGGGCCTTACTGGAGGTATCAACATCCGTGTTTTGGGTGGCTGGGGCAGCGTCGCCATTTGGGCCTGGTTTTGGATCCGGAACCTGGGCCTGTTCGTCCCGCTTCTGTTGGTCGCTCAGTTCTGGAAAGGCACGGGCGGGAAATTCCGCCTCTATTTCATTCCTCTGTGGCTGTGGTTCCTGGTCCCTAACATCTGGATCTTCCAGCCCTGGGATTGGGATAACACCAAGTTCTTCAGTTACTGGGTGTTGTTCGGATCGATGTTGGTCGCCGCCCTTCTGGTGCGTCTCGCCTCTCGGGGTATCGAGGGCAAGGTCGTGGCCGCGATCTGCGTGATCCTGCTCTGCGCTGCTGGAGCCGCGGATATTCTCAAGGCATCGATCCAGTCCCAGAACCAGAGTCAGCTGGCGGACACCGAGGGCATGAAGGTGGCCGCCTGGGTCCTTCAAAACACCCCCACCAGGTCGGTCCTGGTCACCGCTCCAGAAGAATCGGTGGCGCTTCTGAGTGGGCGCAGAGTCATCGATGGCTACGACGGACACATGTGGTCTCTGGGGGTGACCGACTGGTACACGCGCAAATTGGCCGTAGGGACGATTTTGCGTGGCGATCCCGGGACGGATCAACTGCTTTCGACCTACCAGGTCGACTATGTCGTCATCGGGCCCCCCGAATTATCGTCGGACTACTCGGCCAGCGTTACATATTGGAGTCAGCGAGCTCCCGCAGTTTTCAACGACGGCAGCTACCACATCTATAAGGTGAGGTGATGACACGGGCCAACCAGCTCTCCCCCGCGATTGAGGACGACGTGGCCAAGGCGCGGTTGAGCGTGGTGATTCCAACTCGAAATGAGGCCGCCAACGTCCCGGTGATCGTCGACCGGATCAAGAGCGCTCTGCCCGGTTTGGTTGTCGACCTCTGTTTCGTCGACGACTCGGATGACGACACTCCCGCTGTGCTCGAGCGCCTGGCCGAGGCGGATCCTCATGTCAGGTGCCTGCTCAGGCAGGGTGCCGATCGAGCGGGCGGACTCAGCACCGCGGTGGTGGCGGGCCTCCACATGGCCACCGCCGACTACGTCTGTGTCATGGATGCTGATCTCCAACATCCGCCGGAATTGATTCCCCGCATGCTTGAGCTGGCCGATGGCGGGGCGGACCTTGTGGTGGCCAGCCGATACACCCAGGGCGGGTCGCAAGCAGGTCTGGACGGAGCTTCGCGCCGGATGATCAGCCGTGGAGCCACGACAGTGGCGCGCTTGATCTTCGAGGAAGCGCGGCGTAGCGCGGATCCGCTCTCTGGCTACTTCCTCTGTCGTCGGGCCTTGATCGATGGCGTGGAGTTCCGACCGGTCGGATTCAAGATCCTGCTTGAACTCCTGGTTCTCCTCCCTCCCGACATTGAGGTACGCGACATCGCGCTGGAATTCCAGCCTCGCGCGGAGGGCCAAAGTAAGGCCAATGTGCGCCAGGGACTTCTCTACCTCCGACACCTGCGATCGCTGTTCCTCGACGTCAAAGGCTCCGCCAGAACCTGGAAGTTCGCAATCGTCGGGGGAAGCGGGCTGCTGATATTCCTACCGGTGTTGGCGCTCTTCGATTTTGGCCTCGAGCTACCCCCACTGCTCTCTTTCCTGCCTGCATTCGCGGTTTCCGTTGCCTGGAACACAACTCTAAACCGAGTTTGGACCTTCGCTGACCAGCGCCGCCGTGCCGGCGGCTCGGGCCCCGGCCGGTATTTCCGTACCGCCGTCATTTCCGGTGGGCTCATGTTTCTCGCCTATTCGGCGCTTTACCTTTGGGTATTCAAACACGTGATTGTTGCGGGGGCCCTGGCGGCACTCGTCGGGATGACGGTGAATGGTCTGGCCAACTGGCGCTCGGTCCATCGCGGTCCCAAGGTATGGGCCGAAGTCGCGGTCAACAGCGGGGTCCAGGTTGCGCTTGGGCGTCTAGCGGAGGAGGTCGGCGCTGATCGCGCCTATGTTCTGCCGACAGGATCCCGGGGCCCGGCCTCAGGGAGCATTTCCCGCGAAGTCCTGAATCGAGCCGCGGCCACCCGTCGGCCGGCTTTGTGGACCGAGGCCGCCTCGCATCGCCTGCAGCGGCGAAGTAGCGTCGCTGTGAGTTCCTTCTTGATCCTGCCGGTCGTCAGCGATCGTAGGGTATTGGGGATCGTGGTTTGCGAGAGGCATGCCCCCAGAGGTTTTGACGATGCCTGCCTGCAGATTGCGACCGCGGCTGTCGACGGGCTCGCGGACGCCCTTAGCCAAGCCAATTCGTTCGTCGCCAATCGGTAACCCTCCGCTAAGCGGGTCCCCAAAAAAGTACTAAGGCTGGGAAAGGCGGGCTTGGGAGGCCAGCAGCTGGCTGACCTCATCCTTGGTCATGGGATGAGCGAACAGGTACCCCTGAACAACATTGCAGCCGAGCTCCCCGACAGTGGCCGCCTGATCCTTGGATTCGATCCCCTGAATCACCATGGTCAGCCCCAGCGAGGTACCCAGTCGCATGACCGCTCCGAGGAACGCAACCCGGCCGGGGTTTGTAGCCACACCCTCGACAAAGGGACGGGCGATCTTGAGGATATCGACCGGCATCCGGTCGAGGCGCGCCAATGGGCTCGGGCCGCTCCCAAAATCGTCGATCGCGACCCTCACTCCGAGCGATCGCAGATCGGCCAGCACCTGCAGCCCAGCTGCGTTCTGTTGGGAGAGAACCGATTCATTGATTTCCAGGATGAGCTGATGCGGTGACAAGCCAGCCGTCTGCAGAGATCGACTGACCTCAGGAGGGAACTGCGGATGCTGGAGCTGGTCACCGGAGATGTTGACACTGACCGCCAGGGGTGGTGAGGGGCGGAGCTCTCCCCATTCGACAGCCGCGAGGCAGGCGGATCCCAGGACCTGGACCCCGATCGGGAGGATTAGGCCTGTCTCCTCCCCCAGACCTATGAACTCAGATGGCAGAATCTCGCCCAGTTCGGGGTGGTTCCACCGCACGAGCGCTTCGGCGGCGACCATCTCACCGCTGGCCAAATCGACCCAGGGTTGATAAACCACGGTCAGTTGCGAATCCGAAATCGAATTGCGTAGGTCAATCCGGAGACGCCCTGCCCGCTCGTGGTCCGCCACCGATGAAGGTGTCAGGCCGGGATCGAAGAAGGCATACGTGCACTTGCCCTCGGTCTTGGCGCGTTGCAGGGCGGTCAGCGCCCCCTCAAGAAGGGTTTCGGGGGTGTCCTGGCCCGAATGGCTGAGGGCCAGACCGATGCTGGCTTTGACCTCGACTAGATCTGATGAGACCGGGAAAGGTGTTCGCAACGCGGCCAGAATCCGCTCGGCGATCCGCGCCGCCTGCTTGCGCGTCTTGGTGTCCTCGATTAAGATCGCGAACTCGTCCGACCCAATTCGGGCGGCGGTGTCGTGGGGGCGGATGCAGGCCCGCAAGCGCTCGGCCAGCGCCACCAGCAGCCGGTCCCCCGCTCCATGTCCGACCTGCCGGTTGATGGCCTTAAAGTCGTCGACGTCGATTCGCAGAAGCGTGGGAGTGAATTGCGGCCGGTCACAATGGCTGATGGCTTGGCTGAGGCGGCCGTTGAGCAGAACCTGATTGGCAAGGCCGGTCAAGCCGTCGTGGAGAGCAATATGCTCGAAACGCCACCGGGGGGTACAACCGGCCAGGGCGGCGTTGGCCTCCACCAGCAGAGCGGCGAATGAGTCTTCGTAGACGCCACTGAGGCCTCCCTCCTCATCCGGGTTGGCGATGGCGAGCACACCTCGCTCACCTTCGCCGGTCTCGATTTGACCCAGTAGGCACTCATGCGGCCTGAGGCCCTCTGGTGTGAGTACCGGGGCGGCAGACCCTCGTCCTGGCCCGAAAGCGACCGTTCCCCGTCGATTGCTGACCGCACTCAACATCTCAGCCAGTCCCCACCGGGCGGCGGGGACCATGAGGGCGGTTTCAGCCCCGGCTCGGATGCTGCTGATCAGCGCGATGTCTTCGTCGCCGGAAGGGAGGAGGACGATCTCCGCCAGCTCTACCCCGAATGCCTCCCGAGCTTGGTTCAAGATTTCTAAAAGGAGCGTTTCAAAGCTGGCCTGGCGGGGCAACATCCACGTTCGAAGCGGAGGATCGGAGGCATTCCGAGAGGACCGGCCGGTCGAGCGCACGGGGGCGTGGACGGCACCAGCAATCGGCTCTCCGGATTCCCTGCCTTTGCCGGAAAGGGCCTTCAGCCAGTTTGCGGCTTGATAGATCGTGTTGGGCCGATCAGAATTGTGAATGTCCGAACCTTAGGCAAGCACTCCGATCGGACCGAGGGTGAACTGAGAAAAGAGATATCAAGCAGTGGCGATCTTTCAGCGGCCTGGCCAGCAGCGTGCTGAAGGTCGCCGATCCGTCAATCGTTTCTCGACACCGCCCAAAATCCGTGGCCGAGTTTCGCCCTTCAGGTTTCCTTTAAGAATCTTCGTTATATAAGTTTGGTGGCATATCCCGTCACCTCCGTCAGTATTGAATAATCATGAGCGAGAAATTGGTGCCGTTTGACTCTCTGATCACCAACGAGGAGATCGTGGCACTGCCGGGCTTCCAAGGCCTGATCAACGGAGAGAAGGTGCTGGTGACCGCTGTCCTGGAGCGGACCGTGGTTTACGAGCCGGCGCCTGGCGAAGCCCGACAGTTGGCTCGACACCAAGATTGCCTGGTGGATCCCAACGGAGTTCAGCTGAAGCAGATCTCGCAGGGGCCGGCGGCCCAAGCCAGGCAGGCCGCTCGCCGCGGCATGGAAGCCTCACGGCGGTCCCAGCGCCAACCCCACAACCCTGCCGCCTAGCACTCCGGCTCTGAGCCAAGCGTCGGGAGCCTCGATCGGTGGATCCGACGTTAGGCTAGTTGTAGCGGGGGGTCGGCCTTGACGTCCAACTCGCAAGACCTATGGAAGATCCCTATCAGATAATGCTGCGACCGGGTCACCCCGAGCTGTTGGAGTTGGACTGGGAGACCTCGATCGTGAACTGGGCCCCCGACCGCCTGATTGACCTGCCCCGAGGAATCTCTCGGCATGAGGTCCGTTTCGTATCGTTCGGTGCCGGTACCTACGCGATCAAGGAGCTGCCCCTTCGACCTGCCCGCCGGGATTACGATGCCCTCCGCCGCCTGGAAGAATTAGAAGGTCCGTCCGTGCGGCCCGTCGGCCTCGTCATTCGACGTCGTGAGGACCCGGAGTCGGAGCGCGGCGCGGCTCTGATCACCGCCTACGCCGACTACTCTTTCTCTTATCGCGAGCTCCTTTCCGGCGAGAGCTTCGGCTCTCGTCGAGCCCAATTACTGGACGCCTTTGCGATGCTCCTTGTGCAACTCCATCTGCTCGGCGCCTACTGGGGCGATTGCTCGCTCAGCAACGTCCTTTACCGATATGACGCTGGAGCCCTGGAAACCATCATGGTCGACGCGGAGACGGCTTCGCTGTATCCGAGCTTGTCGCCCGGCCAGCGGGAGCAGGATCTCCAGATCATGATCGAAAACGTGGGTGGCGAGATGTTTGATATCGCCGCCTCCCAAGGCCTGCCGAGCGATGGGGCGGACGTCGGGATGGGTGAAGAAATCGCCACCAGGTACCGATCTCTGTGGGCTGAGGTCCAAGCGGAGATCGACGTTCCCAGCGATAGCCAGTACCTGATACAAGATCGGATCAAACGTCTCAACGACCTGGGCTTCGAAGTAAAAGAGATGGTGGTCCGGCCCCAAGCCGGGACTGATCACGTGAGCCTGAAGGTGCAGGTTGCGGATCGAAATTTCCATGCCCACCGCCTGAAGGCGCTGAGTGGGGTGGAAGCAGGCGAGCAGCAGGCTCGCCAGATCCTGGCCGACGTCAGGTACCACCAGGCCAAAAATGGGGCGGGCCCGTCACCTGCCGCCAAAGCGCTCGCCGCCATGCGTTGGCGAGTGGAGGTGTTCGAGCCCATCCTCAGACGGCTGAGTAAGCACCTTGGACCGGGAGAGGACCCCGTCCAGCGTTACACCGATCTTCTCCATCACCGCTACATGCTCTCAGTTGGCGCCGGTCGCGACGTGGGCAACGATGCCGCGCTACAAAACTGGCTGGACAGCGGGATGCCCGGGTACCCGTTGCCGGATTCAACCGTAGGTCTCTAGAGGCGCGTCTGGGGTTCTGAGGGTTTAAGCACGGAGCCTCGACGAGCACGAAGACGCACGAAGTGAGGATGGGTCTTAACCCTTCAAACAGACGCGGGACTAGTTTGGGGCTCAGCCGCAGGTGGTCATGGTTACGCTGGCGCCAGAGGCTTCGACCGTGACCCCGGAGCGGGAGGTTGCGTAGCTACGGAGCACTCGCGCCAGGACCGCCCCATCGCTGACGGTGTCGGTGACCAATATTGTCCGGACACAGGTTTGGGATCCGCTCGTCCAGGCGACATAGTGATCGCCGGCCCAGGTGCTGGCCGCGGCGTTGACGTCACTTGATGTCGATTGTCCGGAGGTAATAAGTTTGTGGAGCATCAGGCGGAGATCCAGTTCTCCGAGGACGCCATCGTCGATTTGCGGCCCATCGGCGGTCGGGGTCGGAACGCTCTTGGGGACCATGCCGGCCAGATAGCGGTCCGGATGAATCAGCTGGGCGGTCGCGGTTGGTCGATCTACAAATGCCGTGTCTAGCCCCGCCTGACCCTTGGCATCGGTGATTGCCTTGATGAAGTCCGGACCGGCCACATAAGGGAAATCCAAGATCTCGACCAGATTTCGGGGGATCACCGCGGGAGCGGCTCCGAGCTGTGATTCGGCCTGCTGAATCTCGGTTCTTTGCTCGTCCGTGAGAGTGGCGATGTACTCGTCTTCGATCCTGACCGCGTCCCCTTCGAGGAGGCCTCGAAAGGCCAGGGTGGCCTCGTCGTTGGTGGCGTTGGTGGGGTGGAGGCTGATCGAAAAATGTTGATCCTGCAGTGCATGGGTCAGTTCGTGAACGAGTACGTGTTGAACCTCGGGCCCGAATTGGACGCCGCGTACGTAGAGCTGCTTGCTGTCGGGGTCATAGAGTCCGATGATCGAGGTGCGGCCCAAAGACGTTTCCTCCTTCAACAGGTCCACGCCCGGGTCGATCAATCCCAAGGCCCGAAGTACGTTCCCGCTGCGCCGGTAATAGCTCTGTTCACTTGAATCGGGCGGTGGCCCGATCACCTCAGCCTGAAATTGGGAGTCTGTCAAGAAGGTGATCTTGGGCGGGCTTTCGAATTTAAGGCCGCGGTGGTCCTCGACGAACTTTTCCGCCACCGGTATAAAGGCTTGCAATTGGGGGCTGGGTCCTGACCTGAAAGGTCCGAAGGGAAGCGCGGACAGGTCGGTTCCGAGGGGGGATAGCCACACCGGAGCCGCCGCTGTGGTCACACCGAAGAGAATCAGAACGGCTGCGATTGCGAACCTGGCCCGCGAACGGCGAGTCCTCAGCCGGGCGGAGAGGTTAGTCTGGCCAGCCGCCGGATAGGGCTGCCAGAAGTACCCATCCCACCGATAGCGGCCATCGGGCGACAGCATCGACTGCCATCGCCAACCATCCCACCACCAGTTGCCGTCGGGTGAGATGGTTGGTCCAAAGTGAGATTGCATAGGATGGGACTGGCCAGGCCCCTTGTGAGCCACGGACTGCCGGCCCCACTTTAGCCCGGCGAGTTCGATCTCGATCCTACGATCTGCAATTCGGCTGAGCCGAGTCCTGTTCGACCATCGTTTTGAGATATCGGCTCAAGGCCATTGACGTCAGAAGGCGGATGGGCTAACTTAACCTCGGGTTAAGAGAGAGGGAGTACGGGGAATCGGGACGAGGTCCTGATTTTCTATTGGTTTGCTCCTATACCCCGAATCGTGGGTTTGCGTAGTCATGTAGCGCAAATTCTTTCGACTAAGGTTTTGGAGGCAAGAGGGATGCGTTTTCGTAAACCGTTCGGTTTGGTGGTACCCCTGTCGGGGGCACTGCTTTTTCTAGCCGGAGCGGGCGGGGGCGGCGTCACGTCCAACCTGCTTGGCTCGCCAGCTGCCGCGTCCGATTCCGTAACCGGGGCCTCGCTCGTCTACGCGAAGACCGGCGGTTGGGATGGCGGGTTCACCGCCAACATCACGATCACAGCCGGGCCGACCGCACTCAATGGTTACACCGTCACGTTTACCGATTCGTTCACGATCGATCACGGCTGGAACGCCACCCGGACTCACTCCGGACACGCCGAGAGCTGGACAGCCGCCACGGTGATTCCAGCAGGCACAAGCGCCCACTTCGGGTTCAGCGCCGATGGCAGCAGCAGGACTCCTACCGCCTGTACTCTGGACGGGGTCGCATGCTCGTTCGATGGCAAGCCCATCGTCGGAGTTCCGACGTCTCCGACGCCGACCGTGACGGCCAGCCCAACGCTGCCGCCGTTGCCTTCGCCACCACCACCGCCCTCAGCTTCGCCGACCGTGACGGCCAGCCCAACGCTGCCGCCATTGCCGTCGCCACCACCACCGCCCTCAGCGTCGCCGACCGTGACGGCCAGCCCAACGCTGCCGCCATTGCCGTCGCCACCGCCACCGCCCTCAGCTTCGCCGACCGTGACAGCCAGCCCAACGCTGCCGCCGTTGCCGTCGCCACCACCGCCGCCCTCGGCTTCGCCGACCGTAACGGCCAGCCCAACGCTGCCGCCGATGCCGTCCCCGCCACCACCGCCGCCGACCGCAAGCCCGAGTTCGTCCCCGTCGCTGCCGGCGCTGCCGTCCCCGCCACCGCCGCCGCCAACCGCCACGCCGACGGCGTCTCCGTCGATGCCGCCGATGCCGTCGCCACCGCCACCGCCGCCAACCGCCACGCCGACGGCGTCTCCGTCGCTGCCGGCGCTGCCGTCCCCGCCACCGCCGCCGCCAACCGCCAC
>DASZFH010000355.1:0-3204 GCA_035939985.1 Candidatus Dormiibacterota bacterium | reverse complement strand
CACAGACGGGGCCGCCCGGGGCAACCCTGGGCCGTCGGGCCTTGGGGTTGTGATCGAAGACAGCGAGGGGATCCGCCTGGCCGGTCTCTGCCGCTATATCGGGACAGCCACCAACAATCGGGCGGAGTATCTGGCTCTGATTGAGGGATTGGAGGCGGTAGGTAAATGGTCTCCTCAGAGGGTTGAGGTCTTTCTCGACTCCGAACTGGTGGTCAAACAGGTCAAGGGCATTTACAAAGTTAAGAACGCCGATCTGATTCCCCTCAACGCCCGAGCCCGGGCCCTGCTAGCCCAACTTCCGGATGTGGAAGTGGCTCACGTGCCCAGAGAGTCAAACCGGGGAGCGGACGCCTTGGCCAACCGTGCGATCGATGAGTGGAAACAGGGTGGTGCCAAGAGCTGATCGCTCCGGTCGGGTGGTCGGGGGCGTATGATCCGACCTGGTCGAGGTGGACGGGCGGTCGCCGCAGCCGCAAGGCTGGGGAGGAAAGTCCGGGCTCCACAGAGCAGGGCGCTGGGTAACGCCCAGTCGGGGTGACTCGAAGGAAAGTGCCACAGAAATTACACCGCCCGGCGCTTGCGCCAGGTAAGGGTGAAATGGTGGGGTAAGAGCCCACCGGGAGCCGGGTGACCGGCTCGCCAGGCAAACCCCGCTCGGAGCAAGACCGAATAGGAGGGCGCTAAGAGTTGCTCGCTCAGCCCTCGGGTTGCGTCGCATGAGGCGCCGGGTAACCGGCGTCCTAGATAGATGATCGCCACCCCGTAGGGGTACAGAACCCGGCTTATAGTCCACCTCGGCCACCTCCTTCTCTCTTCCACCGCCAAGCCGATTGTCGTGGCCGGCAGGCTCACCCCACACAAATCTCCACTCCAAACTGTTGTTCGATATGGGGGAGGTTTTGCAACGTTTCTGTCTATAAGCGGTACCGAACGGATGCTCGCCCACAACATGGGCATGAGGCCGTCGCAGGGTGGGATTGGCCGCCCGTTTTAGGGCATTGACAGGGTGGGGGTAGAAGGTTAGATTGTGGGGACTCGCGGTGAAGAGTGGTGAGAAGTGGTGAAATTTGAAATGTCGCAACAATCGTCCCAGCCAACGTCCCAGCAAATTTCCCACCAGCGCATCCTCCGACCACTTCTCACACTCGCCGCGGGCCAGCAGCATCAGGGGCTCGAATGAGTGTTCGCGGGTCTCTACCGTTTCCGAATCGACGCCAAGGGGCGAGTGGCCGTCCCCGCCCGCTACCGAGAGGGGCTGCCGAGCGGGAGCTGGATCTCGCTGGGGCGCGCCGAAGGCAATGTGGCGCTGACCATCTACCCGCCGGAACAGTGGCGGGAGATAGCGAGCGCCTTCCCGAAGTCACAGCTCCTGGCGACAAGCGCCCAACTGGCCCTTTCCCGGACGCTGCTCGCCGCCGCGGCACCGTGCGAATTCGACTCCCAAGGCCGGGTGACACTGAGCCAGGAACAAAGGGCTCGGGCCGGAATTGAACCCAACTCAACAGTCGCGATCGTGGGCAACCTTCATGTGGTCGAGATTTGGCCCGAGGAGCGTTGGAACGAGTTCTTCGACCGCCAGGTCGCGCGGTTTACGGAAAACGTTGACGAAGTCATAAGCCAGACGGGCCTGTCGTCCTGACCGGCCACCTCCCAGTACTTTCAAAAGAGTCAATAGAGCTGCTGAATCTGGCCACCGGAGCGGTCGTGATCGACTGCACCTTTGGCCAAGGGGGGCATTCCACACTGATCCTCGACCGCATCGGGCCGTCGGGGCGTCTGTTGGCCATCGACCGGGACCCGGCCGCGGTCGAGTGGGGGAAGAATCTGGCCTCATCCTCTGGGGCAGAGTTCCAAATCAGGCAAGCGAATTTCGACCAGGTTGATCTGCTGGTCCAGGACGCCCGAATCACGCGGGTGGACGGTGCGATTCTCGATCTCGGTTTCTCCAGTGTCCAGGTCGATGATGGCCAGCGGGGGTTGAGTTTTCGGACCGATGGTCCACTTGATATGCGGCTGGACCCCGCCGCCCCGGAGAGTGCCGCGGACATCCTCAACAATCGCTCCCAAGTGGAACTGACCAAGATCATCCGCCAACTGGGAGAAGAGCGATGGGCGTCCAGGATCGCCGAGCGCATCGTTAGAGACCGTCCCCTGAGTTCGACCATGGAGCTCGTCAAAGTGGTTGAGGGCGCGATTCCTCGGGGAGCCTGGCCCAGGGACATCAGTGTTGCGACCAGGACCTTCCAAGCCATTCGAATCGCCGTCAACGACGAACTCGGGAGCATCGAGCGGGCTCTGCCCAAACTTGGCCAACTCCTGAGTCCCGGCGGCCGCCTGGTGGTGATCTCCTTCCACTCCCTGGAGGACCGGATTGTGAAGACATTCATGGCTCAAGAGTCCAGGGACTGCATCTGCCCGCCGGTCCAGCCTGTGTGCCAATGCGGTCATCTCGCAACCCTCAAGGTCCTGACTCGAAAGCCGGTTCGACCAACGCTTGAGGAAGTGGCAAGAAATCCGCGAGCGCGTTCAGCCAAGCTCCGCGCGGCGCAAAAGCTCTGACTTTTCCCTACCCCAACCCAGCCGGGGGGCGCAAGCCTCCCGGCCCCATATCCAAACCTAAACCCAACAGGAGGCCATTTTGGTAACGACAAGGACTCTGGATCGGCGGCGAGCACTGGCAGGCCCGCGCCGGGCGGTGCTGGCGCGGCCGCGTCGGCGAGCCCGCGCCGACCTTGTCGTCCTGGCCGAATATGCGGCTGGTCGGCTCCAGAGTGGGCCGGTGGTCCGCATCGGCGCCGGCCTCTTGACGCTCCTCCTGCTCCTGACCCTCTACCTGGTGCTGGCTGCACAGACCACCGCCGCGTCCTATCAGATCCAGCAGTTGCAGATGCGGCAGCAGCAGCAGCAGGCGGAGCTCGAACAATGGCGCTACCAGGTAGCACGGCTCCAGGGCCCTGCCAGCGTTGACGCGGCAGCCGCCGCGGGAGGCCTGCAGAGGGTTCCGGCGACGGCATACCTCACCTACCAGCCGATCAACCTCAACCTTTCGGCACCTATCGGCAAGCCGCTGCCGGATACCAGCGCGATCTGGCAGCGAGGGATGCTGGCCCTCATCGACTTCCTGGCATCTCATCCCGGAGGTCGGTAAGGCTAGATGGCGGTTGAGGGACTCTCCCGAGGCGGCGATGTCAGGAGCCGTGGGCG
>DASZFH010000354.1:0-3809 GCA_035939985.1 Candidatus Dormiibacterota bacterium | reverse complement strand
CATGGCCTGACCTATTTCCCGAACGTCGGATTACACAGTACCGGCCACAACGGGGTCTACCGATAGATCGGTTAAGTCCTTGACCGGACCGGTGGAACTCCATAAGCTGTAGCCCATCTGACCGGGGAGGCACCCTGGTTCGGGAGGAGAGAGGGATTGAAACATTCGCTAGCCGTCATGGGCGATTTGGCGCCGGTAAACAGTGGCCGGGTGGCCAAGTTGGCGCTCGTCGGCGTGTGCCTGGTCGCCGCCGTTGCGGCTTTACCGCCACCCCGTCCTGTGTCGGCCGCCTCAACTCCGGGCTTACCGGGCTGGAACCTGGTCTGGAACGATGAATTCAATGGGTCGGCAAACACCGGCTTGAACACGGCTGATTGGAAATACGACACGGGAACCGGATGGGGGACGGGCGAGATCGAGAATATGTCCGCCAGCACCGCCAACGTCTACCACGACGGCAACGGTCACCTCGCGATAAAGCCGATCAGGGACAGTGGGGGCAACTGGACCTCGGGCCGAATTGAAACTCAGAGATCGGACTTTCAGCCGCCCCCAGGGGGCAAGCTCCGGGTCGAAGCCTCGATCCAGCTTCCCAATGTGACCGGGGCGGCCGCGGCCGGGTATTGGCCGGCATTCTGGATGCTCGGGGCCCCCATCCGCAGCGGTCAATCCTGGCCGGGTGTGGGCGAGATCGACATCATGGAGAACATCCAAGGTCAGAACACCGACTACGGGCACTTCCATTGCGGTGTTGCCCCCGGTGGGCCCTGCAACGAATTCAACGGAATCGGAGGTGCGACCAACTGCACCGGAACAACCTGCCAGGCCGGATTCCACACCTACTGGCTGGAGTGGGACCGCAGCGTATCGCCTGAGCAGCTGCGCTTCTATCTCGATGGGGTCAACTTCTTCACCATGAAGTCGAACCAGGTCGACGCCACCACCTGGGCCAACGCGACCAACCACGGTATGTTCGTGATCTTCGATCTGGCCATGGGCGGAGGATTCCCCGGCGCGTTCGGGGGCGGCCCTTACGCGTCGACCCGGTCGGGAGTACCGATGCTGGTTGACTACGTTCGGGTCTACAACTCGTTGGTCTCGCCGACGCCGACCCCCTCACCGACCCCGACACCAACCCCGCCGGGGGCGGCAACCGGAGTTACCTCGACGAACTCGGGCACAGGGCAGATGGCGGTCTCGTGGAATCCGCCCTCCAGCGATGGGGGCGCTCCGATCACCTACTTCGCCATCTATGCCTATTCCCCAACCGCGCCGGCCAAGATGTTCGAGGTCGCCGCCGGCACTCCGTTCACGGCAACCGGATTGACCTCCGGCGCCTATTACACCTTCACCGTTATCCCCTACAACATCGCCGGTTGGGGAAGTTGGTCGGGGTGGGCGCCTTGGGTCCTGTCGACCTAGATCCCGCAGGTTAGCTTTAGGCGAAAAGGTCCGTTTCGGGGCTCGGGGGGGTTGGTTCTCCTCGGGCGAGCACGAAGTTCTCGGTCCCGAACGCCTGGGCGAAAATATCGTCGGGGGTGTTGAGAAAGAAAGAATCGGGTGCGATCTGGCTTCGATGAGCCTCGAAAGCACTCTTCTTGACGGCCACCAGCTCCTTGCAATCGACCGATGTTGTGATCTCCGCCCGAGAGACTCCGAACAGCCGGGCTTCGAGGACTGGGTTGGGCCGCCCTGCGTCTTTCATTCGTTGCGCCTGCTGGTCCAGATCCTCCCGCACCAGTTGGACGTAGTAGAACTTGCGCGGCTGCCATCCGTCGGCCAGCAACATATCCAAGGCCGCAACCGTAGTGTGGTGGGCCTTGACGTGGTCGGGATGGAAGTAGATGCCGTCGGGCCCATAGGTGACGACGACCTCCGGTCTTTCCTGGACGATGATGTCGGCCAGCCGCTTGGCCGCCTCTTCCAGAGGAGCCTGATGGAAGCTGCCCGGTTGGTCGTTGTCGTCAGTCCCGGCCATGCCGGAGTCCCGGTAGCCGAGAAACTCCTGCCGGTCCACGCCCAGGATCTTCCCGGCCGCTGCCAGTTCCGCGGTTCGCACCTCGGCCAGACGGGGACGGACCGTTGCCTCGTCCATGTTGTGGATCTCTCCAACCTCGCCCTTGGTGCAAGTCACCAGGACTACTCGATGTCCCGCGAGATGGGCTTTGAGCATGACTCCGCCAGTTCCGATGGCCTCGTCGTCCGGGTGTGCGTGAACCAGTAAAAGTGTGCCCATTGCAGTAGTTAACTAGCTCGCCGAGTCGGTTGTTCCGGCGATCAACTGGTCAACCAACAATGCGATGCCCGCCGACCCCGGTGCCGGGATCACCTGGTCGGCCACCTCCATCAGCTCGGCGGGCGAGCCCTCGATCGCGACTCCCAGGCCCGCCCACTCGACCATGGGCCGGTCATTGCGTCCGTCTCCCACCGCCACCACCTGGTCTTGCGAGAATCCCAGGTGGGCGCTGAGGAAGGCCAAGGCCATCCGCTTGTCTGCCTGGGGGCTGGTCATCTCCAGGAAGGTGGGCAGGGAGGTGGAGGCGAAGAGCCGGTCGCGCCAGCGCTCGCGGATCTCGGGCAGAAGCTGGTTGATCTCATCCTTTGCCGCCACGATGACCAATTTGGGGGTTGTCGGGCCCATCGCGAGGTCGAGGTCTGGCACCACGTCGATTTCCATGCCGGCGTGATTCGCGTACTCCCTCGCTTCCGGCCGATCTCGCTCGACGATCAGCCGGTCATCTCGATAGGCCTGAACGTGGTGGCCCCCAGCTCGGCAGAACTGGATCACCTCCATCGCCACGTCGTGGGCGAGGCCCCTATCCCACAGGACCGATCCATCCAGACCGCGGATCTGAGCCCCTTGATAGCAGACGAAGGGGTCGGTCATGCCCAGGTGTCGAACCCAGGGCAGGGCGCCTGGAAATGGCCTTCCGGTGCAGGCCACCACCACCCACCCGGCCGTACGAGCACGGTCAAGTGCTTCCAGGTCACGGGGATCGACCTTGAGCTGCATGCTCACGATGGTCCCGTCCAGGTCCAGGGCGATCAAACCGGGATATCTGGCTACCTGAGTATCTCCTGGGCTACCAGGTGGACGGAGTTTGGGCCCTGGATTCCGATCAAGAGCTGGGTTAGATCGGTCAGTGGCATGTGGATCCTGACAATATCCGACTCGACCAAAACCCGGTCGAGGTCGGGCTGATTGCCTGACTCTGGTTGCTCCAACCGTTGAGGTATTCATGCCCTACAGTTGCTATCAGTGCCTGATAACCCCTCTCCAGTTGCTGGATCAGCCCCTTTTCGGCTCGATAACGGTGCGCCTGTTGCTCGGGCACTCCCACACCCGGCCGGCCGGCTGGTCGTCGCGACGCCGCAGACAAAGGCCGGTTTGTCCCGACAGGCCAAGGCTGGCACCGCCTTCCGGGTAGCGCCCAACGTCTATATCGTCGGTGCTAGTCTGGCACCGGAGCAGGCCGGCGCCCATCACCGCACCGCCATCGTCGGCGTGTTCTGGCCGGGTGCGGTCTTGACCGATCGCACCGCCTTGACCGGCGGGATGCCCTCCGAGGGTTGGATTTTCGTCGCCCATCCCGACCCGGGTCGGCGCTCCGACCTGGAGCTACCCGGAGTCACCATCTCGCCCCGTGTTGGTCCGGGCCCCTTGCCCGGCGACACGCCCATGCCGGACGGACTCCACATCTCCGGTCCGGCGCGCCGCCTCGTCGAGAATGTCAGCATTGCCGGGCGACCACCTCGGGGGCGTCCGAGTCGCCAAGCGGGCACAGAAGCCATTGAAGACGAGATCGACA
>DASZFH010000353.1:0-2635 GCA_035939985.1 Candidatus Dormiibacterota bacterium | reverse complement strand
CCTTCCACGCCGGCATTACTCCCCACAGATTCGACGAGGGGTTGGACACCCTGAAAGACCTGATCGAGGCCGGGGTGGGCTCGGTCAAGGTCTTCACCACCTATTCCGGCCTGGGCCTGAGCTGGGATCAGTTGGAGCGGGTGTTCGAGGTTGCCGCCAGCCACAGCCTGACCGTTCTCGCCCACGCCGAAACCGACTCCATCGTCGCGGCCGCAATCGATGCCGAGGTGGAGGCGGGCCGGCTGGCGCCATCGGGCCACCCCCGCTCGCGGCCGGCTGCCGCCGAGGCCGATGCCATCGAGCGGCTGGGGGAGATGGCGGGCCGGACCGGGGCTCACCTCTATGTCGTCCACGTATCTTCCGCGGCCGGTGTTGACGCGCTGCGCAAACTGCGACGCGAGGGCATCGAAGTGGTGGGAGAGACCTGCCCCCAGTACCTTTTCCTCGACTCCGATGTTTACGATCGCGAGGACGGCGAACTCTGGATCTGCTCGCCACCAATTCGCTCCCAGACCGATCAGGCGGCGCTCTGGTCAGGCCTGGCGGATGGCACCCTGACGGTGGTGGGCAGCGATCACAACTGTTTCGAGCGGAGCCAGAAGGAGACCCACCGCCACGACTTTCGGGAGGTCCCCAACGGCCTGCCGGGGGTCGAGTACCGACTGCCGCTCCTGGTCCACGCCGCCCTCATGGGTGGATTGGACTGGCCAGATGTCGCCCGGCTGGCGGCGGAGACACCCGCCCGGGTCTTCGGCCTCTGGCCTCGCAAGGGGGTGATAGCAGTTGGAGCCGACGCCGATTTGGCCATCGTCGATCCCACCGCCGAGACCGACCTGGGGCGGGGTCACATGGCATCGGACTATTCACCCTTTGCGCACCTGAGCGCTCGGGGGGCCATCCGCCAGGTCTGGCTCCGAGGGCGGCCGATCGTTGACGGAGGCAAACTCACCGTCGGGCCGGGCTATGGCCGGTTCCTGGCGACCAACCGGGGTTAGGACGGCTGAGCGGAAAGCTTGACCGTACGAAAGAGCGGGCTCAATACTGGTCGAATCTCACCAATCCTCAATCGACCCCCTTGCTGTATGGTCGTGACCAGTTGATTCCCCCCACTCCGAGCACGGCGGCCTTCGAGTGGACACAGGTCGATTGGAGCAGAGTTACGCGCGGCGTTTTCCTGATCGAGCAAACCCTCCGTTACGACTATCCCGTCCCGATCACCGACCTGCGACACAGGCTGATGATCGTTCCACCGGAGCATTTCGGCGACCAACGGCGGTTGGACCACAGGCTCTTGGTATCGCTCGACAGCGAGATCCAAACCAGCGAGGATGAATTCGGGAACATGGTCATTGACCTGCAACTCGATCGAGTCGAGTCGACGATCGAGTTTGATTGCATGACCTCGGTCGAGCGATTGGCCGTCACCCCTCACCTGGTCGACGGCCACTGGCTCTCCGATCCACGCCTTCTTTCCCCCTCAGCTCTGACCCAGCCCAGCCCAGCTCTAGTACGAGCGGCCACCAGCCTCACCGCGACCGCGGCATTGGATCTGACCCTGGTTGAGGCCATCAATCAATGGGTTCATCAGGCCATGGGGTACGAGGCCGGCGTCACCGGAGTGAGCACCAATGCGGCCGTCGCTCTGGACCTCGCCCGTGGGGTGTGCCAGGACTTTGCGCACGTCATGTTGGCCATGTGCCGGATCGCGGGTCTGCCCTGCCGCTACGTGTCGGGGCATCTCCTGGGCGAGGGGAGCTCCCACGCTTGGGTCGAGGTCCTCCTACCGGCGGCAACCAGTTCTGGATCGGCCGAGGTATTTGCGTTCGACCCCACCCATGGATGTCGAGCCGGCCTTAATCACATCACCATCGCGGTCGGCCGCGACTACGCGGACGTCCCCCCAACCTCGGGGGTGTTCGAATCGGACTGCGGCGGGGTCCTGACGACCCGAAAGCGAGTGACCGTCACCGACCTGGCCTGAGCCATCCCCAGAGTCTGCCTCGGCACGGGAGAAGGGTCAAGTCGGTTGGCCACCTCGACAACCTCGTGACATTGAGCAGACGAACGAGACTGTTGAGCGGTATCGAGATCTTGGGTTGAGCTTGGCGACGGGTCCGCGGGGTTCTGGCGGATTGGCATCTGCTGTCGCGCAGGATCAAGTCCGGCCGAACTCACCCAGGTGGTCGTCGACCTGCCGGGCCAGGGCAGAGTGGCCACTGCGGAACAGAGGCACAGTGGGGCTTGGCTCGACCGCCCGCTCCAAGAGCAACTCCAGGAATTCCAGGCGGTTCCCCACCGGGTCTGAGACATAGAAGCGCCTGAATCCTGGTGAGTCGCGATCCCATCGCGGTTCCAAGCCCGCCTTCACAAGCTTCGTTGCCAATCCGTCCAGTTCGGTGACCCGAATCCCGGGATGGGCCTTGCGGGCAGGCCGGAAATCTCCCTCAACTCCAAGGTGTATCTCCAGCGCGCGCGCGCGCCTGGACCCAAATACCGTTCCTCGTTAAGGGACATAAGAGACACCTCGTAGAGGACCGCCGATCGAGCCGGCGGGCTCCGGGACATTCCCGGTTCGCGCTTCATCGAGGTCTGCCCGGCTGAGGCCAGGTCTTACATCCTCTCCACGCGCGTTTTC
>DASZFH010000352.1:0-11341 GCA_035939985.1 Candidatus Dormiibacterota bacterium | reverse complement strand
CCGTTGACGATTCATACCGAAGATCTAAGCGGGTGGAGCGGGTGGTTCGGGAACCTGCAGGTTGTGTCCGCAGTTGGAGCAGAACTTGGTACCGGCTGGGTTAACCGTCTGGCAATTGGAACAAGTGGTGGTCGCCTGAGCCATTGACTGCCCACAGCTGGAGCAGAACTTGGCGGTGGCGGCGTTCTGTACGCCGCAATGAGGACAGGCAACCAATGCTCCGGCGGGGGCCGGTGCCGGTGCGACCACCGACTGCCCGCAGCTGGAGCAGAACTTGGCCGCTTCAGGGTTGAGCGTGCCGCAATTACCGCACCTGACCTGGACTTGCCCGCCCGCCGCCACAGCTTGGCCGCTGGCGCCCATGACCATGCCACCCAAGCCGAGTCCGACCCCAAGGATCGCGGGGTTACCACCGCCACCACCCTGAGCGGCCCCCTCACCCACTCCCTGCAGTGCCTCGCCGACGCTGTACTGCTGGAAGCCGCCGGCAAGCTTGGTGTACTGGACATCCTTGCGGTAGGTCTTGAGGGTGGCCTCATCCTCCTCCTTGATGGAGATGGTGAAGTTACCCATGCGAGCGATCTGGACCCCGTAGGTGTTGACGTAGGACTGGACCTTCTCGAGCGTCTCCTGTTCGATGTCGGCGGTGTGCGACGCAATCCCCAGAATGGGCCAGTTCTGTTGAACGATGTGGCTGACAACGTCGGTACGGAGAACCTTCAGGAGCTGCTCACGCATCCAGTCGCTGATCTGGTCATTGGTGGTCAGGTTCTGGCTGCCGACCAGATTCACGATCAATGATTGAGGCTCGGCGACCTTGAGGGAATACTCTCCGAAAACCCGCAGGCCGACGGCCAGGCTGGTTTCGGGATCGACGACGTTGTCGATCATGCCGCCGAAGGGCAGGTTGGGAAATTCGCGGGTGGAGATGAAGTAGATCTCGGTCTTGAAGAGGTTGCCACCCGAGGCGGCGTCAACCAGCATGCCCAAGAACGGAATCTCGGAGCTGTCCAAGGTGACCCGGCCGGGAGGGATGGTGCCCTGAATACGACCATCGCGAAAGAAGACCGCCACCTCATCCTGTTCAACGGTGAGCTGGGTCAGCTTACGAATGTTGGTGTCGGGCCACTTGTAAAGGATCTGGCCCTTGGAGCTGTCTGGACGAGCGATGAATTCACGCTTGACTTCGCCGAAAATGCCCATCAGTAGGCCTCCCTTTTGAATCGCCGCTGAAGAGCCTCCTCAGCTCGCTTTCCCGCCTTAACCATAGGGCCTTTATATCATGGCCTCATAAACTGAACTGGTGGAGCAACCGGACACCTCATACCGGCCTTGGTCGGTATCTGAACTGGCCCGGGAGATCAGATCCGAGCTGAGCCCGCTGACCCGTGTCCTGGTCAAGGGCGAGGTCAGCGGAATGAATCGATGGACCAGCGGCCACTATGGCTTCACCGTCAAGGATGCCGGGGCCCAGATCGGCGCGGTTGTCTGGGCCGACACCGCCCGACGGCTGCCGATTCTGCCCGAAGACGGCCACGAGTTCATCTTCAAAGGCAAGGTCGACTTCTGGCCCAAGACAGGCCAGCTTCGCCTCGTCGTCGACAGCCTGGAATTCGATGACATCGGGAAGATGCGAGCCGAACTTGAGAAGCTCAAGCATCGACTGGAAGAGGAAGGAGCGTTCGATTCCGCACGCAAGCGCCCGCTCCCTTTTCTGCCCCGAGTTGTCGCACTGATCACCTCGCCAACCGGAGCGGTGATCCACGACCTGCAGCAAACCATATGGGAGCGCTTTCCCAATCTCGAAGTACTCGTCTATCCGACTCAAGTTCAGGGCCCCGGCGCCCCCAGCAGCGTGGCCGGGGCAATGCGGCGCTGCAACGAGGACGGTCTCGCCGAGGTCGTGATCATCGCGCGGGGCGGGGGCAGCTTCGAGGAGTTATACGGCTTCAATACCGAAGTGGTGGTCCGAGCCATTCTGGCCTCCCGAATCCCGGTCATTACGGCCCTGGGGCACACGTCCGATCGGACTTTGGCCGACATGGTGGCGGATGTCGAGTGCAGAACCCCGACCGCCGCCGGCGAGCGGGTCGTCCCCATCAAGGCCGAACTGCTTGCCATGCTGAACGAACGGGATCGCCGAGTTCGGCGCGAGGCCGAGCTCCGGATCAGTGCTTTGCGGACCGCGCTCAATGGTCGCCGTGATCGGGTTGACCGGGCGGGGCCACAGAGCATGAGCCTGCGAGAAGGACGTCTACTCCGCGCCTGGGCAGATCTGAGCCGCCTGAGCCCATTGGCCCAAATGAATCGACGTCTTAGCGAGCTCAGCGACCGCCGCAATCGCGTCGAGGTTTGCGCGACAACAGCGCTACGCTCTCGCAGCCTCGCCATCGCGGGATTGCGGGCGCCGGAAAGGGCCCGCGGTGCCCTGAACCAGAAGTTCCACACTCTGCGGCTGGGACTGGTCCAGAGGGAGAGCCGGGTCCGCGCCCTCAGCCCTGAAGCGGTGCTGGCCCGAGGCTATAGCATCACCCACGATGCTAAAACGGGGGCGGTACTCACTGACTCATCACAAACCACGCCAGGACAGCGGATCCGAGTGCGGTTGGCAATTGGAGTGCTGGAAGCCGGAGTACTTGGGGTAACAAATGATGGCAACGACTGATTCGGAACTGAGCTTCGAGCAGGCTTTGGAGAAGTTGGACGATCGCCTCAAGGCGCTTGAGGAGGGCAAGCTGAGCTTGGAAGAAACCTTGGTTGCGGTCGAGCAGGCTCGCGACTACTTTCGTATCTGCCAGAACCAACTGGAATCAGCCAAGCAGCGCATCGAAGTCCGGCCGGAACCCGAACCGGCGGTGACGACAGACTAGGAGCCTACACAGTCTCCCAGCTCTCACGCAGAGATACGTCGATCCCGTAGAACCATCGCCTTGAGACTGAACACCAGCCAACGACACCAGGTGCCGGCCCAGATGAGGCCATTGACAAATGCGGGAAGGTCGTCTGCGTAGTGCTTGTGATGGAAGGTCCACATCGCCTGGTGAAACTCGAATAGCATCCGGCCGGTGCGCTGGCGGGTTGACTGGCCTTTGACATGTACAGCCCTGGCCCCGGCCACGTAGAAAATCTTCCAACCGGTCTCCTTGATGCGATAGCACAGGTCGAGGTCTTCGCCGTACATGAAGAAGTCCGGATCGAAGAAGCCGACTCGATCGATCGCTGATCGCCGAACCATGAGGCAGGCGGCTGTGCCCGAGTCGATCTCGTGGGTATCGTCAGGCGACTCCTGACCCATGTTGTAGCGGCCAAACCTGGGACTGTGAGGGAAGATCGAGCTCAGTCCCGAGAGGCGGTAGAAGGCAGTCGCTGGGGACGGAAACCCTCGTCGAGCCGCCTTATCCGGGCGACCATCGGGGCGCACCAACCGGGGCCCAACGGCCCCTACGTCTGAGCGCAGGAGAAGGAAATCGGCCAGGTGGGCGACGCAGTCGGCGTCGACCGTGACGTCCGGATTCAGAATCAGCACGAACCGGCCCTTTGCCTCTTTCAAACCCGCGTTGTTCGCTTTGCCAAACCCGAGATTGGCTGGGAGGCTGATGACTTGCGTCTGTGGGTAATTCGTCTTCACCGCGGCGACTGAGTCATCGGTTGAGGCATTGTCGACGACGATCGCCTCCAACGTCACGCCGGTGCTGGCATAGAGAGCGGCCAGAGTCTCGAGCAGAAGTTCCCGAACGTTGTAGTTGACGATGATCACCGACACCAGTGGAGTGCGGGTGTCGCCAGATTGGTCTGCCATCCGAAGAGGATTGTAGAAACCCATCAACCGGTCCGGAAAAAACCCGAAGGGCCGAGGCAAAGCCCCAGCCCTTCAGAAAAAAATGCTCGGCAGCGACCTACTCTCCCACCGGGTTACCCCGGCAGTACCATCGGCGCTGGAGGTCTTAACTACCGTGTTCGGAAAGGGAACGGGTGTTTCCCCTCCGCCATTGCCACCGAACGGAAGCGATTATACCTCCGTCGCCAGCCGGGCGGAATCGGGCGCTACCGGCGCCTACGGCGAGCTCGAATGCTCTTGATCTTGCGGGCTTCGGCGGGCGGCACGTAGTGCGTGCGCCGCCTGATCTCACGAACCAGGCCTTGCTCTTGAACTTTCCGCCGGAACTCTCGAAGCGCTTGCTCGAAATCATCCGGATCTTTAACGACGACCTTCAACTAGGAATCACATCCTTCAACCAAAAGTTGTGGACAGCCATGCCCGTACCGCCGGGGAGGTACTGTCCCGTTCAGGCAAGATCGCTCGCCTAGACGCCGAGTCCGGATTATAGACCCCGAACGGCACGCCGGGCTACGGCACCGCTTCCGCCGACGAAATGTGATGGCTGGCCATCACGACAAACCGGGCCCGACCGGGCTACCGACAACCCCAACAAACAAAAAAGGGGAGCCCGTGCCTCACGGCCGGGCTCCCCCTTTCTTAGCTGCGAACTACTAGACGACTTCCACGCGGCCGGCGCGGGGACCCTTGGGGCTGGCTTCGATCGTGAAGGTCACGTTCTCGCCGCCGCTGAGGGCGTCAAAGTTGGCGATGCCGTCGCGGTGGAAGAAGTACTCCTTGCCGTCCTCAGCTGCGATAAAGCCAAAGCCACGGTCTGAGACAATTTTCTTGATGGTTCCGGTAGTCATAGGACGCTCCAAACTCGAACAGCTGAAATAACCGCGACGAACCCCGTTCGAAAGGAGACGGCCCGGGTGGAGGCAATTGCCTCTCCTTACTTTTACCACGATTTGGACCAGATGCACCGATTTGGGGTGAATGAATTAGTGCTCTACCTACAGACCAACGATCCGGCGCAACCGGGGACCGGGCGGCACCGGAGAGATGCTGACGCCGCTGCGGCAGACCTTCGACCGCGGGATGATGCCTCCCGCCTCGGACATCGAAGTCGGTATACGGAGTAGCGTGGGCGACGGGGACTTCACCACCGCGGGCGTGTCACTTAAGCTGGCCATGAATAAGGTAATGGGTCTGAACTGGAACCCGGCATCACCACCTGACGGACCTTCACCCAACGACGGATCGACTAGCCGTGGGCGGGTGCTGCTGGAGTTAGCCGGAGTAGCTCTCGCCTATTGGGTGGCAGCACGCTTGAGTCTCAACCTGGCCTTGGTTGGGGGCCAGGTTACTCCGATCTGGCCCCCAACCGGCATCGCTGTAGTTGCCCTGCTCGTCATCGGGCGGAGAGTCTGGCCGGCGATCACACTGGCGGCGTTTGCGGTCAACCTGCCCATCGGCCCCACCTTCCCCGCTGTATGCGGCATTGCCATCGGCAATACCCTTGCCCCGGTGGTCTCCGCCGAGCTGCTGAAGCGGGTTGATCTTCACTTCGAGCTGGACCGCTTGAGAGATGCCATGGCGATGGTGTTTCTCGGCGCTCTGACTGGGATGTTGATCAGCGCGACGGTGGGGAGCTTGATGTTGGTCTTTTTTGGGAGGACGCCTCATCCGCCGTTTTGGTCGACCTTTGCGGTTTGGTGGGCGGGGGATGCCATGGGTGTTCTTCTGGTGGCCCCACTCCTATTGAGCTTCTTGCCTGGCGTGAGAGGCCCAGTCTGGAACTGGCGCCGGCGAGCCGAACTAATCGGGCTGCTCCTGATGGCCGCGACCCTCGACTACTTCCTCTTCCAAACCCCGTTGCATCTTCTCTATCTTGCCTTCCCGCCGATTGTCTATGCCGCCTGGCGATTCCGGCTCCGCGGGGTCAGCCTGGCCGCCCTCATCGCGTCCAGCATGGGGATCTGGGCCGCCGTCCATCACGCGGGTGCATTCCAGGGCGAGGACCTCGTGGAGACCGCGGTGACCCTCCAGGCTTTCAATGTCACCGTCGCCTTCTCCTCCTTTGTATTGGCTTCGTTCATCGAGGCAAGGGAGCATCGTGATGAAATGGCCCAGCTCTACAACCAGGCCCGGATGACCAGCGATGCCAAGAGTTCCTTTCTCAACATGGCGGCCCATGAACTGCGGACTCCGCTTTCTGTCATTCTTGGATACCTTTCGCTGCTCTCGGATGGCAGCCTCGGCCCGACCCCGGTCAAATGGCGGCAGCCCCTACAGATTCTTGAGCGCAAGGCTGGAGAGCTGAACACGATCGTCGATGACCTACTCGCCGCAGCCCGCATCGAAGCGGGAACGCTCCCTCAGCAGGAGACTGCATTGGATCTTCGCGATCTGATCCGCGACGCCGTCGCCAGGGCTCGCCCTCGGGCTGAATTGTTGGGCGCCATCATCGTGCTCGCACCGGACGATGAGCCCGTGCCAGTCAGCGCCGACCGCAGTCAGATCAACCGAATTCTGGACAACCTGATCAATAACGGCCTGACCTACTCGCTGAGGGCACCAAGGGTCGCGATCTCGGCAACCGCCACGGGCAGTCGAGCTCTGGTTCGAGTTGAGGACAATGGCATCGGCATCCCAATCGAGGCCCGGGACCGTGTCTTCGATCGTTTCTACCGCCTCAATGACCCCAATCTGGAATGCCTGCCGGGAACCGGATTGGGCCTTTACCTCAGCCGTCACATGGCAGAGGCGCACGGTGGCCGGTTGGTCATCGAACGAAGTTCACCGGGTCGTGGGACCACGTTTGCCCTCGACTTACCCGTGTCCAGCACCCCGCGATTCGACCCCTATCCGCCTCGGCAGGCCTGAGTCACGGGGTGGGGACGATCTCAGATCTGTGTCGGTGATAGATATCGGCGTCGCCCGAGCGGTCTGGAGCATTCTGGAGTTCTTGGATCAGCGCCCGTAATCGGGGTGTGAGAACGACCAGATAGCGCGCCGGCTGGGCTGCCTCATAGGTGTGGGCCACTCCGGCAGGGACAAAGACAGTGTCTCCGGGACCGGCGTCGATAGCCCCATCAGCGAACCGGAACTTGAGCGTGCCTTCCAATACGTGCCACGCCTCGTCGTCCTCGTGGTGTACGTGAAGATGGGGCGGGCCGCTTCCCCGCCATTCGTGAACTCCGAACGTCTCCCCGTCGACGTCAATGCGCTCGGCGTCGCCTGCTCGGATCGCTGCGGCGCGCGCGATGGTGGGTCTCAGCGCCCTCAGGGTCACGCCCGACTCGGGATCTTGTGGAGTTCATCTCCTTGGCGCACCCACCCCCCGGCAATCACCCGGGCGTAGATCCCCCGCAAGTTCAACTCGAGTCCGGCCTGGGTGTTGACGAAGCGAAGCGCATCGTGCCCGAAGCGGGCGGCAAACTTCGAACAGCCTCGATGTGGCATGTCGGAAATCTCAAGGACCGCCTCACCAATCGAGAGCCTGGTCCCCGGTGGAAGAGTGGCGGCTCCAAGACTCAAATCGACAAAGAGTTGGTCGCCCGACAGCGGCCATCTATCTTGTGACCCGGCGATCAACTGGGCGGCTCGGGAATTCATCAATGTGATCTGACATCCAGGATGGGCGGACCCGTCTGATGTGTGCTTGCTTCCTCTGACCCGCCACCCATCACCAACCAGTCCATCGTGGGGGTCGAGAACCGCCGCCTCGACTGACTCGCGCTGATCCACGGCCGGGCGCCGAACAATCAGGTCCAGACGCCCGCCATCGACGGGAGCCTCCCGAATCCTGGACAGACCAGCTTCCAACTCCGGAGCGGAACGGATAGCCACGACCGGAATAATAGTTGGGAGCAATGGCCAAACAACTTGAAATCCCCGCAGCGCTGGAACCCGGATCCTACCCCTGGATTGTCGACTACCAAGTCTTTCTCGCCGACGCCGACAACATGGGCATTGTTCATCATTCGAGGTACCTTCCCTATCTGGAAGAGGCCCGGGCGAGTTGGGTCTGCCGGCTGGCGGGGACCGAGAGCCTGGCGGACATGCCCTGGGGTTCGCCCGTGATCGAGCTGGCCATCAAGTACCACACCCCGGCCAGGGGTGGAGATGTAATCCGGGTGCACGTCCGGGCGTCGGCGATCTCGGCCGCCAAAATTGAACTTGCCTACCTGGTAACCCGGCCAAAGGACGGCGTCACGGTGCTCACCGCCGCGACCATCAATGCCTTCATTGATGCCCAAACCGGACGCCCGACCCGCGTCCCGCGTTGGCTCGCCGAGGGCCTCCAACCAGCCGCCTAGTCGCCGACCCAGTGGGCTTTCCCCGAGTGTCGTGAGTAGCTGATGGCAGATCGAAGAACCTCGGCGGGTTGATCAGGGAAAAGTCGTCGGAACCGGCACGCTCCAGGGGTTGCGGCCCACCGCCCACAAGACGTTCAAGGCCTGGTTGTTGCCGACCACGAAGACGTCGGTCTGCTCCAGACCGAACTGCCGGGAGGCGGCCACCGCCGCTCCAGCCGGCGCGAACTTCGGTTTTGTGATGGCTTTCGGTCCGGCCCAGCGTGGCGCGCCCGGCGCGGCCCAAACAACGTTCAGGGCTCCCGCGTTGTCGACCACGAAGACGTCGGTCTGGTCCAGGCCGAACTGACGAGAGGCCGCCATTGCCCCCCCAGCCGGTGCGAAATTGGGTTTGGTGATGATCTGCGGCCCCTCCCAGTGGGGTGCTCCCGCCGTCGCCCACAGCCCATAGAGGGCTCCTGTGTTGTCGATCACGAAGACGTCGGTTTGGTCCAGACCGAACTGTTGGGAGACGGCCACCGACGCCCCCGGCGGCGCGAACTTCGGTTTGGTGATGACCTGTGGTCCGCGCCATCGGTTGCCTCCCGCCGTCACCCACAGCACGTTCACAGCTCCTGTGTTGTCGACCACGAAGACGTCGGTCTGGTCCAGACCGAACTGACGAGAGGCGGCCACCGCCGCCCCGGGCGGCGCAAACTTTGGTTCGGTGATGGCTTTCGGCCCCTCCCAGTGGGGTGCTCCCGCCCTCGCCCACAACAGGTTCACAGCTCCTGAGTTGTCGACCACGAAGACGTCGGTCTGCTCCAGGCCGAACTGCCGGGAGGCCGCCACCGCCGCGCCAGGCGGCGCGAAATCCGGCTTGGTGATGACCTGCGGTCCGCGCCATCGGGTGGCTCCCGCCGCCCAAACCACGTTCAGAGCTCCCGTGTTGTCGACCACGAAGACGTCCGTCTGCTCCAGACCGAACTGCTGGGAGACGGCCAACGCCGCACCGGGTGGTGCGAACCCCGGTCTGGTTATCCCAAGCGGTCCCCACCAAGGATCGGCTCCCACCGCCCACCGAACATTCAAAGCTCCGTTGTTGTCGACCACGAAGACGTCCGTCTGGTCCAGGCCGAACTGCCGGGAGGCGGCCAGGCGGGCACCGGGAAATGGAGGAGGGAATACTGGCCCGTTGGTCGGGATGACGCACGAATTATCCTGTACGGACCAGTAGGCCTGCACCTGAACCCCGTTCACCCGGGCGGTGGACCTGCAGACGTCACCTATCTCGCATAGAGTCGGATTGGAGCAAGGTGTCTGTCTCCATGCCGGCGAGGTGAAAGGGTCGGGATCGGTGCATGCTTCGACAAGCTCGTGCGAAAAGGTTGTCGTGATCGAGTCGATGTTTCCGGGATTTCCGATCCAGGCGAACCGCGCCCGATCATTGTCGACGTCGAACAGGTCATAGTCGCTCCAGAGCACCGAGCCGTGCGCCCCGGCGGCTCCACCTGGACCATATTGGGAATAGGTTGGCATGAAGACGGCCACAAACATATCCCAGTCGGCATCAGGCTCTGGGAGGGTCTCGTTGTCGATCAAGCCGATCACAAACGTGCTGACATCCGCATCTTTGAATAGCTTGGGGGGATCGCTGTTGGTGACGAAAGTTACTCCCCGGATTCTTCCCGTTGCGTTGCACCCATATTGAGTAAGCCTGCTCATGTATGGGCCGTTGACGATGTAGTACACGGAATTCCGAATGACGGCCGGATCGACCGGTGGAGCCCCGCCCCATTCTCTGCCCCAGAACACGATCTGGACGTCGACATTGCCGATCACCGGTCCATTTCCAGGGTTTGCGAAAGCCGTCCCGGGCGGTGCGTCGCGATAGGTGGTCAACGGCGCGACGCCGACGGCTGCCGTCGACGTCCCGCCAGCGCTCTGATTTTCGGCCACAATCCCGACGCCATCCGGCAGTCGGTACGCTCGCCTCGAAATCCTGTTGGAACGAATCGATCCGTTTTTATCGGAACTACGTGACATCTGGGTCCCCTCCTTTGATGAATGGTCGGCTTCCGCCGGTTAACAGAACCTGACCTCCGACAGCTCAGCCAACTGGATTGAACCCTTGCACGGTCATTGGAGGACCTAGGATCTCCATACCCGCGCCGCGGGCGATCGTGTCGAGCACGGCCGGGTCGGGTGTTCCGGGCGGCAGTTTGGCATGCTCTTCGAAGTAGCGCTCCATACCCCCCGGAGTGAACATCACCAGCAGCCGCGCCGGGGCGGGGCCTGTATTGCGGAAGCAATGCGGCGTTCCCCGCGGGATGAAGACGAACGTTCCCGTCCGCGCGTCGACGGTGTCTTCGCCCAAAACGTAGCGAAGGTCGCCGTGAAGGACATAGAACATCTCGTCCTCATTGAGGTGCCGGTGCAGGGGCGGCCCCTGGTTGGGCGCGACGTCGTTCTCGAGCAGGGTGAAGTGCCCGCCGGTGGTTTCGGCGCGGGCCTTGATGGTGGCGAGGCCACCGGCGGGGCCGGGCATGGGTTCTCCCTCTCCGGCGTGAACCACGAACGGTCGTGTGGGGCTTGTGGTGTTCATGCATCACATGGTCCCAATCCACCAAGGCCCGCACATCCGTACTGGCACTTAAGCCGGGCACTGAACTTCTGGGTGACGGATAGAGTTCCGCTCATGAGGAGTCAGCGAGCATGGCTGGACCCGTTCGTCGGCCGGGCCGATGAGATGGAGCGCCTCTTACTCTGCCGCGAGGGGGCGCTCGCCGGTCGGGGCCGGATGGTCGTCCTCGCCGGTCCCGCCGGGATCGGCAAGAGCCGGCTCGTAGAGGAGTTCATCATCGCCTCAGCCGGGCCGACATGCTCAGGGCACGCCGTGGAGCGGGTCGCGGCACCCCTGCGGCTGTGGCGCCGGCTGCTGGCGGGTATGCCCGGCGGAACCGAGATGCTGGAACGCGAGCTGGCGTCGTTGCGATTTGCGGACGATGCCGGCGGGCAGGTCGACATGTTCGACGCTGTCTGCGATTTCCTGAGGTCCGCGGCCCAGCCCTCGGGCCTGATCGTCATCCTCGAGGACCTCCATTGGGCGGACCAGCTATCACTGGGGCTGCTGGGCCATCTCAATGCTGAGCTGCCCGCCTCCCGGCTGCTGGTTGTTGCGACCTGTCGACCGGAGGCGGCGACAGGTAGTCTGGCGCCCCTA
>DASZFH010000351.1:0-8175 GCA_035939985.1 Candidatus Dormiibacterota bacterium | reverse complement strand
CTCTTCAATCAGGGGCGGACGGTTTGGGCCATGATTAGCACCGATGACGATCAAGGTGGTGGTCCTGACAGAGGAGATGGCTGGGGAGCGTCGGGTGGCACTGGTCCCAGAGGGGGTCCGCAAGCTCTGCTCGCTCGGACTTGAGGTCGCGGTCCAAAAAGGTGCGGGTGGTGGCGCATTGATCGATGACGATGCCTATCTCGCGGCCGGGGGTACCGTCGATACCGATCTGGCGCACTTGCTTTCGGGAGCGGACGTGGTCCTGGCCGTCCAAGCGCCCGTGCCGACGGCGATTGCACAACTTCCTAAGGGTGCGGTCGTGATTTCGTTCCTTCAACCCTCGACCCAAGCGGACGCAATCAGGTCGATGGTTGGAGCGGGGGTCACCGGTGTCAGTCTTGATCTCGTCCCCAGGATCAGCCGAGCCCAGAGCATGGACGCTCTGTCCTCCCAGGCCGGCGTTTCCGGATACCACGCGGTGCTGGTCGCAGCCGTCCGCCTGCCCAAGTTCTTTCCAATGTTGATGACCGCCGCCGGAACTATCCCCCCCGCCCGCGTCCTGGTCTTGGGGGCTGGGGTGGCCGGTCTTCAGGCAATCGCGACGAGTCGAAGGCTGGGCGCGGTTGTCGAGGCCTTCGACGTAAGGCCCGCGGTTCGCGATGAAGTCAAGAGCCTGGGCGCGAAGTTCCTGGAACTGGAACTCGATACTGAACAAGCCGAGGGTGCCGGGGGCTATGCCAGAGAACAATCAGAGGAGTTTTTGGCCAAGCAGCGCGAGCTGATCGGTGCTGCCGTGGCTCAAAGCGACGTGGTCATCACGACCGCGGCCATTCCCGGGCGCCAAGCCCCGGTCTTGGTCACCGCAGCCATGGTCAAAGCGATGCGCCCCGGATCAGTGATCGTGGATCTGGCGGCTGAGAGTGGTGGGAACTGCGAGTCGAGCCGCAGTGGAGAGGAGATCCGCATCGGAGAAGTGTTGGTCTATGGTGCCCGGAACATGCCCAGCCAGATGCCACTGCACGCCAGCCAGCTCTATTCGAGGAATATTTCCAGCCTTTTGGAGCTGATGTTTAAGGGAGGAGGCTCAGCCTTGAGTCTGGAAGATGATGTCCTCAAGGCCGCGTGTGTTGTGATCGATGGCCAAGTGGTCAACGATCGGGCTCGTGAGCTCCTGGAATCGGCCTCGTGAATCTCGTCACAGAGCTCACCTACTTCGTCCTTGCGATCTTCATCGGGATCGAAGTCATCTCGAAGGTGCCGACAATACTGCACACGCCGCTGATGTCGGGAACCAACGCGATTCACGGAATCATCCTTCTGGGCGCTGTCGTGATATCGGCGGGTGCCAGTGACCCGCTTCAGGTGGGTCTGGGCCTGGTTGCGGTGGTGCTGGCGACCCTTAATGTGGTTGGCGGCTTTGTGGTCACCGACCGAATGCTGGAGATGTTCAAAGGTCGCCAATCTCGCGGTCCCTCTGAAAAGTGACTCTCCAACTCGTGACGGCGCTCGCCTACCTGGTCGCCGCGTCCCTATTTGTCCTGGGCTTGAAGCAGCTGTCGTCGCCGCGGGGAGCCCGGCGCGGGAACCTGATCGCCGCCGTGGGGATGGTGCTTGCGCTGGGGATCACCCTGCCCAACCTCACCTGGACTGCAGCCGGGGTAAGCATCGTGGTCGGCGGAGTCACCGTCGGGGGCATTGTTGGTGCGGTAGCGGCCCGTCGGGTGCAGATGACGGCCATGCCGCAGATGGTGGCATTGTTCAACGGTGTCGGTGGAGGGGCGGCTGCGCTGCTTGCGGTTTCAGAATTGCTGGGCCTCAAGCATCACGACCTGGCCCTGGAGCTACCCAGCGATTTGAGCATCATCATCGGCTCGATTTCGTTCGCTGGCAGCTGTATCGCCTTCGCCAAGCTGCAGGAACTGATGACAGGGACTCCGATCACCTACCCCGGCCAGCAGATTGTCAATGCGGGCCTGGCCCTGGCTATCGTTGCCCTCGCGGTTGGAGTGCTCATCGCCGGGCCGTCCGCGGGTCTTTTCCTGCCACTTCTGGCGGTGGCCCTTGTCCTTGGGGTCGCCTTCGTCCTGCCGATTGGCGGTGCGGACATGCCCGTCGTGATCTCGCTACTCAACGCTTTCACTGGCCTGGCGGTGGCTGCCAGTGGGTTCGTCCTGTCCAACTTTGCCCTGATCGTGGCCGGCACGCTGGTCGGTGCGTCGGGCACGATCCTCACCACGTTGATGAGCTCGGCCATGGGTCGATCCCTTGCCAACGTCCTGTTTGGGGCCTTCGGTTCGGTGGCGCCGGCAGGCGCGGCTGGACCGCCTGGGGAGGAGGGTCGGTCGGTTCGCTCGGGTAATGCCGAGGATATTGGAACTCTTCTGGCCTACTCGCGCAGCGTGATCATTGTGCCCGGCTACGGTCTGGCGGTGGCTCAAGCTCAGCATGCCGCCCGCGAATTGGCGGATCAACTGGAGGCTCGAGGAGTCGAGGTCCGCTATGCCATTCACCCCGTGGCAGGGAGGATGCCCGGGCACATGAACGTCCTGCTGGCCGAGGCCAATGTGCCCTACGAGCAGCTTAAGGAAATGGACGAGATCAACGACGACTTCAAGAATACGGACGTGGTGATGGTCGTAGGGGCCAACGACGTGGTCAACCCCGCCGCGCACGATTCCCCGAGCAGCCCGATCTATGGCATGCCAGTTCTCCGCGCTGAGGACGCGGCCAACATCATCTTCATGAAACGGAGTATGCGACCCGGATTTGCGGGCATAGACAACGAGCTTATGTACAACTCCAAGACGACGATGCTGTTCGGGGACGCGAAGGAAACCCTGACCAAATTGGTGGCGGCGGTTAAGGCAGCCTAGAAGCCTAGACGGTCTCTCGCCAGAAGCCGATATTCTGAGCAGGCTTTGAATTTCTGGCAGGCAATCTTTCTCGGGGCGCTTCAGGGCTCCACCGAACTCTTCCCGGTCTCTTCGCTCGGCCATGCGGTGGTCCTTCCGGCCCTCCTCCATTGGAATTACAAAGAATCGGACCCCACCTTTCTGCCATTCCTCGTGCTTCTACACTTGGGCACCGCTTCAGCTCTCCTGATCATTTTTTGGGAGGATTGGGTCACGATTGCCTCCGGGTTCGCGCGGGCGGCTTTCCGGGGCCGGATCGAGCGGCCGGATGAGCGGCTTGCGATGCTTTTGGTGGTCGGAACCGTGCCGACCGGGGCAGTTGGGCTCGTTCTTCAGGACCCCTTGCAAAGCCTGTTTGCCAACCCCCGGGCCGCCGGGGCGTTCTTGGTCGGTAATGCGGTGATCTTGATTGGGGCAGAGATGCTCAGACGTCGGGACGAACGGCGCTCCGGTCGATCGGAGTCTAGGGACCTGGCCGAGGAGCATTACACAGAGATCTCCGGGCTCAGCTTCAAGGATGCCGCCTTGGTTGGCGCCTGCCAGATCCTGGCGCTGCTTCCAGGAGTGTCCCGCTCTGGAGTAACCATCGCCGGGGGCCTTGTGGCCGGCTTACGCCACCAGGAGGCAGCTCGCTTCTCGTTCTTGCTGGCGACCCCGATCATCGCCGCCGCGGGCTTGCTGAAGGTGCCCCTACTGATCGGTTCGAGCGTGAACTGGCCCGCCTATCTGGCGGGGGCAGTGGTAGCTGGGGTTACCGCATTCGTCAGTGCCAAATTCCTGATCCGATACTTTCGCGTGGGGCGGCTCGATCCATATGCGGGCTACTGTGCCGCGCTCGGCCTCCTGACGCTGGTTTTGGTACGCTGATGCCCGTGATGAAAGGTTGGCCAACGGTAATCGGGCTGGTGCTTCTGGCGGTCGTGTTCGTGGTGCTGGCGGTTCTCTACGCGACCGGGACCATTTCCTTCCTTGCCTCCGGTGGTCACAAAAATCATTACTCGCACGCCTTCCTGCTTATCGTTCTGTCAGTTCTGAGCCTGGTAGCGGCGAACTTCGTTCGCCCTAAGTCGGCTTCCTAAGCCAGCCCAATCCCTGGGCCCGGAATTCCTGGCCCCTACAATAGGTTTCCAATGTCCCGAGTCCAAGCTCTGCGCTGCAGGGCGTGTGGGACGGAGTACGAGGTTCAGGCAACCCATGTCTGCGAACTCTGCTTCGGCCCGCTAGACGTTGTCTATGACTACGACGCAATTCGTAAGACCATAAGTCACGAACGGATTGCGGCCGGTCCTGCTTCGATTTGGCGGTACCGCGATCTGCTCCCAATCGACGATGGGGTGCCGGTGGTAACGCTTGGAGAGGGATTCACCCCGCTGGTGAAGGCTGACCGGTTGGGTGAGGCGTTGGGCCTACGCAACCTCTACCTCAAGAACGACACCATGAACCCGACCAATTCGTTCAAGGATCGGGTGGTGAGCGTCGCGGTTTCATGGGCTCGCGCTCATGGGTTCGAAACCATCGCCTGTGCGTCTACCGGTAACCTGGCCAACTCGGTGGCGGCCTATTCCGCCCGGGCCGGCCTGGAGGGATTCGTATTCATCCCGGTGGACCTGGAGCCTGGCAAGGTCATCCCAACCAGCGTTTTTGAGCCGAACGTGATCGCGGTTCACGGCAACTACGACGAGGTCAACCGCCTCTGCAGCGAACTGGTCGATAGCTATCCCTGGGCATTCTGCAATATCAACGTGCGGCCGTTCTACGCCGAAGGGTCGAAGACGCTGACGTTCGAAACCGCCGAACAGTTGGGCTGGAAGCTGCCCCACGAGATCATCATCCCGGTAGCCAGCGGCTGTCAGTTCGTGCGCCACCGGCGAGCGGTGGCCGAACTGATTGACCTCGGATTGGTCGACACGGACCGAGTCCCAGCCCTGACCGGGGCCCAGGCCCTAGGCTGTTCGCCGGTCTTCAACGCCTGGATTTCCGGCAGTGATCGGATTACCCCAGTGCGTCCGAACACCATCGCCAAGTCGATCGCAATCGGTAATCCATCGGATGGGGCCGATGTCGTGAGGATCGCCCGCGAAACCGGAGGTGTGGTCGAGGCGACCACCGAAGAAGAGATTGTGGATGCAATCCGTCTCCTGGCTCGGACTGAGGGGATCTTCACGGAAACGGCCGGGGGGGTGACCGTCGGAGTCCTGGCCAAGCTCGCTCGGGCTGGGCGCTGGAATGGTGATGAAGTCATCGTCGCCTACTTGACCGGCCACGGTCTCAAAACGGCGGAGGTGCTGGGAGGAATCAACGGCAAGCGAGTGGAAATCGAACCCAGCCTAAGATCCTTTCGTGCCAACGTGAACGTGTAATTTTTTGCACCCTTAGGAGAACGAACGTGCCCACATTTAGAATTCCCGGACCCCTGCGTCGACTGAGCGGAGGAGAGCCGCAGGTTGACGTTGAAGCGATCGACTTGCGGTCGGCGATTGACCAGTTAGATGCCAAATTCCCCGGCTTCCGGGACCGCCTGTTGGACGAATCGGGCCAGCCGCGCCAATTCGTAAACATTTACCTGAACGATGAGGACGTCAGACTCGGAGCGGGTTTGGATTCGGGAGTGGGGGAGCGGGACGAGATCTCCATCGTGCCCGCGGTGGCGGGAGGGATCCTTTGCGCCGGAGGGTGAGGCTGATCTTCAGCCCGCAACTGATCACTGAGCCCCTGATCTACCAACTCGGCCGAGACTTCCAGATCGTGACCAATATTCGTCGCGCGGATGTTGCCGCCGATCAGGGTTGGGTGGTGTTGGAGCTGTCCGGAGAACCGGAGGAGATGGATCGGGGGATCGGGTACCTCGAGTCCAAGGGAGTGCGCGTCGAGGCGGTTGAAGGCGACCTGGTCGAGTGAGGATTGCCGTCGCCCTCTCGGGCGGAGTCGATTCCAGCGTGGCGGCAGCCATTCTCCAGCGCGAGGGGCATGAAGTGGTGGGGATTACGCTCCAACAGTGGCCCCGCGACGCCGGCGAGGGCGCCGATCGACACGGCGGATGCTGCTCATTAAACGCGGTCGAGGACGCGCGGCGGGTTGCGTCTCTGCTCGGGATCCCGTTCTACGTCTGGAACCTTGAGAAGGAGTTCGGAGAGCGTGTGATTGAGCCCTTTCACCAGGCTTATCTCGCTGGCCGCACTCCAAACCCGTGCATCCGTTGCAACACATTCGTTCGTTTCGACCTGATGCTGAACCGAGTCCGACAGCTCGGTTTTCAGGCCATGGCCACCGGTCACTATGCCCGAATTCTGCAGGGTGACTCGGGGACCGAACTCCACGTCGGGTTGGACATGGCCAAGGACCAGTCCTACGTGCTCTACCACCTCGATCGGGAGCGCCTCGACTTCATCCGATTCCCACTGGGGGAGATGGCCAAACCGGACGTCCGACATCTGGCCGCCGGGTTCGGTCTACCGGTCGCGTTCAAGGCAGAGAGCCAGGAAATCTGCTTTGTGCCCCGAGGCAGGACAACGGAATACCTTCGAGAGCGGCTTCGCCCGGAGCCAGGCGTTGTGGTCGATGGCACCGGGCGGGAGCTCGGTGGACACGGGGGGGTGGCTTTGTACACAGTCGGCCAGCGCACCGGGATAGGCCAGCTGAGCGAGCCGGGCCCGTGGTATGTCCTACGAGTGGATGCGGCCAGGAATCAGGTCGTGGTAGGCCGGCGGGAGGAGCTTGGTGTTGCTTCAGTCGTCCTGTCCGAGGTCAGGTTTGTGGACGGCGGGCCGGTCGATCAGACCCTTGACTGTGAAGCGCGATTGCGATACCACGGACGCCTGCTGCGCGCAAGGTATGAAAGTGGAAGGCTGGAGTTGCAGGAGCCGTCTGATGGGGTGGCTCCTGGCCAGGCTGCGGTCATGTATCGTGGCTCCAGAGTGCTCGGCGGCGGGATCGTCGAAGTTGCCGCCTGACCGGATATCGTGACCTTGCGGGGGGCCACCCGAGCGTCAGGCGGCGAACGCTGTCTCGCCTGCTTGGATACACTGCACCAGCATGTTCACGCAAACACGCCCGCGGCACTGCCCGGCCGGGCATCCAGAGGCCTGGTCTCTAGGTTGATGGAGGCGCTCCGCTGACCCACTTCAATCCTTTGCTTTTGGCGGCAGCGAGTCATGCCGCAACGGCGGCTCGTTCGAGCTTCCACTGGCCGAACCCGCATTTTGACTCGGCCACAGCCCTAGCGTGGGCCGCGCCTACGATCCTGCTGGCGCCCCTCTTTGGGTTTGCCTGGATCGCTTTTGGAGTGCGGACTCGAAAATGGACCTCGACCTTTGCCATAACCGCCGCGATCCTGGCCCTGGTGGGATCGGTGGTTGTGGCCTGGGTGCAGTTCCCCCGTGGAGGAGTTTTCGATGACTCCGATACCCAATGGATCAGCATCACTCCGTCATTCACCGGGCCACCCCAGTTCCAGAGCTTTGTGGTCCAATTTTCGGTCGCGTTCGATCGTGCCGGGATGGTGGCGTTGATCGGAATCCTGCTCCTCTTCACCGCTGCCCTAGTCTGGGCCCGAGTCGGCGCCCGAGACGAGCCGGGTCCGGCGCGGACCGCCGCACTGATCGTGCTCTTTATGTTCGGCAGTGTCGGTGTGCTGTTGAGCGCAGATCTACTCGCGGTCCTGGCCTTCTGGGGACTGGCGGGTATCGCGACTTATCTACTGTTTCAACAGAGATGGGGATGGGAGCCGGCCGCTCGGGCCTCCCGATTGACCTTGCCCTTGCCCTTGGCCGCGGACCTTGCTCTTCTCACCGGAATCGCAATCTTGTATTCCCGATATGGGGTCACCATTCCGAGTCAGCTCGCGCCCGTCCTTCATCAGACTCCCGGATGGGGTTATAAGAGCCTTACGATTGCTGGGATTCTGATCGGAGTCGGGATCGGTGGCCGGGCTGCCTTGGTTCCATTCCACGCGTGGCAAGAGGCGCCCGCGGCAACCGTTCCACTGGCGTTGGCCCAAGGAGTGTGGCCTGTCCTGGCCGGAGTGGTTTTCTATCGCTGCCTGCCCTTGATTCGAGGCGCCGGACCTCAGGCTACGGTCACGCTGCTGGTCTGGTTTCTGGTCGCCGCAGGGTTAGCTGCAGTTCTGGCTCTGTCCCGCAGCGGCCTTCGCCGCGCTCTATCGGGAGCGGGGTTGGCTGCCACGGCTCTGGGATTGGTGGCGATTTTGGATGGACATGCCGGGGCTGGTCTCACCGGGCTGGTGGCGATCGGAGTTGCCCGTGGC
>DASZFH010000350.1:0-3553 GCA_035939985.1 Candidatus Dormiibacterota bacterium | reverse complement strand
GGGTCAGTTCGCCAGCAAGCGCTCGATCCCCTATGCCCCGGGGTCGATTCACGATTTCATGCACGCCAAGATCACGGTTGTGGACAACACCGTCTTCGTCGGCAGCTACAACCTCTCTCACAGTGGCGAGGAGAACGCGGAAAACGTGCTTCAGATCGAGCACGGCCCAACCGCGGACCTTTTCGCGGCCTACGTTGATCAGGTGTTCGATCGCTACCGACGGCCGGCCGCGGGCTTCCTCGTAAACTGAGGCTAATGGCCTCGGTGGCAATGCGACGGTCTGTCGCGGATGTGGTTCAGGACTACGTCAGCCTCACCAAACCCCGGATCGTTCTCCTGCTCTTGGCGACAGCCATCGGGCCCATGTTCCCGGCCGCCCATGGCTGGCCCCGACCGGCTTTGGTCCTAGCCGTGATCCTAGGTGGATCCCTGGCCGCAGGCGGTGCAGGCTCGATCAATTGTTGGTTCGATCGGGACATAGACGCGAGCATGAGGCGGACCCGCCGGCGCCCCCTGCCGGGCGGACGGATACCCGCCGCTCATGCCTTGATCCTGGGAATAGCCCTGAACATCCTGGCTTTCGCCATCCTCTTCGCCCTGGCCAACCTCTTGGCGGCTTCGCTTGCCCTGCTAGGCACCCTGCTTTACGTGTTCGTCTACACCATCTGGCTGAAGCGGAGCACGCCCCAAAACATCGTCATCGGAGGTGCTGCCGGGGCAATCCCTCCCTTGGTGGGTTGGGCCGCGGTCACCGGCAGCCTGGACCTGACCGCTCTGGCGCTCTTTGCCGTGATCTTCCTCTGGACGCCACCTCACTTTTGGAGCCTGGCCCAGATGTTGAAGTCCGACTATTCGGCGGCCGGGGTCCCGATGCTTCCAGTGGTGGCCGATGCGCGAACGGTCAAACTTGAGAGTCTTGCCTACGCCCTACCCCTGGTGCTGGTCAGCACAGTCCCGTTCGTGACGGGTGCGGCCGGGCCAGCCTACCTGGTCGGAGTCCTGGGTCTGGGCCTTGTCTATGTCGGCCTGTTGGCGGTGGACCTGATCCGCGGACACCTGGCCGGGCGCCTTTTCGCCTATTCGATCGTTTACCTCGGCGGTGTCTTCGGTCTACTGGCGCTTGCCCCCCTTATGGGGCAGTAGCAAGATCGCTTCACCAATCGTCAGTTCGATTTGGCTGGCGGAAAATCTGGAGCGAGACGATCTCCGCCTGATCGACATGCGCTGGTATCTCGATGGTCGCTCCGGGCACGAGGCCTACCTTCATGGCCATATTCCCGGAGCCGTGTTCCTGGAGCTTGACGACATCACCGGTCAGGGCCTGGGTAGACACCCACTCCCCTCGGCTGCGCAGTTTGCGGGTGCCATGAGTCGGGCAGGAGTGAGTCAAAGCAGCCTGGTGGTCGTATATGACGATGCCGGCGGATCGGTTGCCGGCCGGTTGTGGTGGTTGCTGGGACGCTTTGGGGAAACGCGGGTCAAGGTCCTTGATGGTGGGTTGCAGTCCTGGACTGGGCCTTTAGAGATGGGAGGGGGAAAAACCGAGGCTGCCGATTTTCCGAGCCGAGAGGCCAATTGGGACTCTGTCGCTCTGATGGAGGAGGTCGCCGCGCCCGGGCCGGTGACACTGCTTGACGCTCGTGCCCCCGAGCGCTTTCGAGGCGAAGTGGAACCGATCGACCCCCATGCCGGCCATATTCCGGGGGCAAAAAACTTCTTCTGGCAGGAGACGTTGGGGGCCGACGGGCGCTTCCTCTCCCCAGAACAACTGCGGGCCACCTTTGAGAGCTATGGGGTAACTGGCGACGAACAGGTCATCTGTTATTGCGGCTCGGGCGTGACGTCCTGCCAGCTGCTCCTGGCGGCATCGATCGCGGATATCGGCTTGCCCAGGTTATACGCGGGTTCCTGGAGCGAATGGTGCGCGCGTGATGGGGCTGTCGCAACCGGACCGTAGGGTGAGGGCGACCGCTCTCAAGGGCATGAGGCGGTAGGCTAGAGGACATGCTACTAAGCGGTAAGAAGATTCTCGTTACAGGGGTGGTGACTCGCCAGAGTATTGCCCTGGCCACGGCTCAGGAAGCCCAGGCCGCCGGCGCTGAGATCATCCTGACAAGCTTCGGGCGAGTCATGGGGTTGACCCAGATGATGGCCAAAAAGCTGGACCCCATACCCGACGTGTTGGAGATGGATATCAACTCTCCGGAGCAGATCGCCGCCACCGCGGAGGAGATCGGCAAACGATGGGGCACGCTGGACGGGATCGTTCACTCGATCGCCTACGCCCCGGCGGACGCTTTGGGGGGCAACTTTATGCAGACCCCTTGGGAAAGTGTCGCGACCGCCTTTCAGACGAGCGCCTTTTCACTCAAGGAGCTCGCGGTCGGGATGCTGCCACTGATGCGGGAATCGGGTGGATCGATCGTTTGTTTCGATTTCGACAACAGCACCCAGGCCTGGCCGTCGTATGACTGGATGGGGGTGTGCAAAGCGGCACTGGATTCGGTGGTGCGCTACCTTGCCCGCGATCTGGGCCAGTATCAGATCCGAGTTAACGCTGTCCAGGCGGGACCGATTCGGACTCTGGCTGCCAAGGGCGTCGCGGGATTTGATCAGGTTGTCGAAGTTTGGGGTCAGCGAGCGCCACTCGGCTGGGAAACCACAGATCCAACCCCGGTCGGCCGCGCCGCCTGCGTCCTCCTCTCCGACTACATGACTGCCACCACGGGCGAAATGATCCATGTGGACGGTGGGTACCACGCCATGGGTGCGGAGCTTCCAACAGCCACCTGATGGCTCCCAAGTCACCGCCGGAGGCCGCGATCAGATATCGTCGCACCGCGTCGGCTGACCTCGTGCATACCCTCAATCAGTTGGTCGAGGACCTGGTTAAGGAAAACCGCAGGCTGCAGCGCCAGCTCGAAAAGCAGGAGTCGGAACGGGTCAGAACCACAGAAAAAGAGATCGCAAGGGGCCTGCGCACGCTTCAAGCCCGCCTTGAGAAGGCGACCGCTAAGCCGGCCGTGCGGAGATCAGCCAAGGCTCCCACCGGGAACTAAAAGCGCCAACCAGAGATCCGGGTTTCCTTACCCCTTTCGGGATGCGCCCGTTGGGTCCGCACCGGCAAAACCTTGAACTGACGTTGTACTAAGCCTATTGGTAGCAGCGGTCGAGTTCATCGACGTAAGCCGCAGCTACGGGGGGCAGGTGGCACTCGCTGACGTGAGCTTTCGCCTCGACCCCGGTGAGCTGGTGTTTTTGGTGGGGGCCAGTGGAGCGGGTAAGACCACTCTGCTCAAACTCATCAATCGCGAGATGCGCCCGACCCTGGGTGAAGTCTGGGTTGACGGGTTGCCGGCTCATGCCTTGACCCAGGGGCGGGTGGCTGAGTTGCGGCGACACATAGGTGTCGTCTTTCAGGATTACAAACTGCTTCCCCGCTTGACCGCTGTCGAGAACGTCGCCTTTGCTCTCCAGGTGGTCGACCTCCGCGTGGGTGACGATGAAGCGCTGGCTCGGGCTTTGGATGCTCTCGAAGCGGTGGGTCTGGGCG
>DASZFH010000349.1:0-3803 GCA_035939985.1 Candidatus Dormiibacterota bacterium | reverse complement strand
TGAACACCTCGACCGTCGACCTGGATAGAGGAGGCACCACGAGACTTCTGGCGAGCACGCTTCCGGACTCCTGATAGGTGATTTGCACCTTTGCCGTGACCGAGCCGGGATTCTCGATGGTGAGAAATTCGTTGAATCCCGGAAGGGTGGTGCCCTCAGCGAAGTACCACGCTTGGCTGGCGGAGCCGGCACCGAAAGTGTCGTGACCGTCCGAGATCTGACCGGAGCCGAAGTCCTGGTTGTTCAGGTAAACCGGGCGCTCAACGACCACCGGCCGGCCGGCCGGAGTCGTCACCCGGGCGGAGACGCCACTTATGTCCCGCCCCACACCGCACGTCCCAGCCAGAGGATCGCAGTTGGCCTGATCGGCCAGACTCCCCCTGAAGACTTCCACCGTGGTCCGACTCGAAGCCGGCAAGGCCACGGTCTTGGTGGGGTGGGCCCCCTGGTCGGTGAAATAGTTCAGCGTCGCGACCACCGGTTGGGGATCGGGGTTGAGGATGGTCAGGAACTCGCTGAAGCCACCGAGGGTCGACCCCTCGGCAAAGTCCCAGTGCGAGGAGGGGCTGGTCACGCCGACCTCGTCAGTCGTTCCCTTCCAGAGACCTGAGGCGAAGGTGAGGCGGCGTTCAGCGACCCCTGGGGCAGGGAAATCAACTCGAGCGGACACATTTTGCCACGGCCCCACAGCCGCGTTCACGTCGACGGCCACCGGCACTCCGGCCACCAGGGGGACGGCGGTTTGGAGCTGACCGCCAGCGGTGTAGTAGGTTACCGTAGCCACTCCGGAAGTCAGGGGCATGAGCAGGTTGAGCTTCTCTTGGAAGCCGGGACCGGTGTACCCCTCTGTGAAGTAGAAGGTGGTGGCCTTGCTCGGACCGGAGGTTGACACCGGGCTCGGCGTCGGGCTTACCTGTGCAGAAGGAGATGACAAAGGAGCATTGCCGAGATAGCTGGTCGTACAGCCGCCCGACCCATTCGCGACGGAGTTGCTCCATAGCCCTTGAACCGCAAAGGTCCCCGTCGACAAGCTGACGTCGGCGACCGCCCCGGGCCCGGATCGAAGCCATGCACAAAGGTCACCAATCTCGCCATTGTCCGTGTACCAGCCATCGGGGGGGTAGGGGTCGGTGATCGTTTCCGCGATCTCGTGCCCGGCTACGATGCCCACGCCGTCCAGCAGGCCGGCTTCGCCCAGGTTCACAAAGTTGCGCCCACAGCTCTGCCCCATGTCCGGCAGGTAGGGCATTTCCACATAGGGCAGTCCTTCGAACGCGCCGCCGGCGACCGTTTCATGCATTCCGCAGATGTTCTGCTCGGGGATGGCAGTCCCGTGCGGGAATGCGACCAGAACTTGATAGTTGGACTCAAGCGCCGGATCGCGGCTGAGCCCAAAATGAACCGCCGCCAGAGCCACTTCACTCTGGACGTCCGAGTAGGATGGGCTGCCACCGACCCAGTTCTGGTCATCGTGCCAGGTGCCCTTGAAGATGGCCTTTGGATTCCCAGCGGCCTGCCCAGCACCATCGCAGACGCTCGATCCCACCGCGATCGCCTGACAATATTGGGTCACCGTATTCAACCAGGCACTTCCACCCATACCCTGGAGGAAGCCTTCGAGGTACGGTTCCTCGCCCGCTGGGTCTTGGCCCTGCCAGTGCCAGAAAACGACGTAGACGCTGGGATTCTGCTGCACCAGACCGCCCCGATAGGTGAGGTCGTTTGCGGTGGCCGCGGTTTGGGACGCCTGTATGGCGCTGGTGACATAGCTGGTTTGGCCAGGAAAGACGGGGCGAAAGCTGGCCGCCAGGCTGGGAGAGGCGCCGGCCAGGGACGCGTTTGCCCCCAGATGCAACCAGAGGCCCACCATGACCAGGCCAACCGTTGAGCGTCGGATTAACCCCCCAAAGGTCAACCGAGACATGTATCAAGGAGTTACAACGCTCCAAAGCTGAGGACCTGGCGAGTTTGGCTTGGAAAATCCAATCGCCATGCTGGCCCAAGACCGACTTATGACCGCTGCGAGGCATTCCTAGCCGTATTTAGGCCACCACGCTTGGGATTTCAGACGCTGACCACCGGTCAGTGCTTGGGAAATCAAACCGTGCTGTTCGGAGCACGGGACTCAGCGAATCAATCGCTCTCGAAGAATCTTGCTGGCGGCGGCCATGTCAGCCGATCCCCCGGTCTTCGCCTTGATCTGCTGCATCAGGAACCCCATCGCTTGCTGCTTGCCGGCCTTGAAATCGACCACCGCCTGAGAATGCTCAGCCAATACGGCCTCGACGATGTCACTCAGCTGGTTGGCATCACTGATCTGGCGTAGACCCAATTCATCGATCACATCGGCTGGCGAACGGCCCTCGGTGATGGCCTTGGTCAGCGCCACCCGCCCCTGATCGCGGTTGACCTCTCCAGAGCTGACCCGACGGATCAGCTCCGCCAGCGCGGCTGGGGTTGGCAAGGTTAGGCTCTCACCAACCGTCGGGACGGCATCCCCAATCACCCAGTTGGCTGCTTGTTTGGGGTCTGCCCCATGCGCGATCACGGCCTCGAAGTAGTCAGCGGTAGCTCGGTCGTCGACCAGAAGCCGGGCGTCGTATTCGCTCAGCCCGTACTGGGACTGGAAACGATCCACCCGGTGGGCCGGCAGCTCTGGGAGTAGGGCGGCGATGGCATCGATCATGTCCTTGCCCACGACCAGGGGCGGAAGGTCGGGCTCCGGGAAGTAGCGGTAGTCCTCCGCCTGCTCCTTGCTTCGCTGCGAGAATGTCCGCTGCTCGGGCTCGGACCAGCCTCGCGTCTCCTGGACCACTGTCCGGCCGGATTCCAGGAGCGCGATCTGACGCTCGATCTCAAAGTCGATCGCCTTGACCAGGAACCGGAACGAGTTGATGTTCTTGAGTTCGGATTTCACCCCCAGGTGGGGATCACCCACCCGGCGCACGGAAACGTTGGCCTCGGCCCGCAGCTGCCCCTTCTCCATATCGGCGTCGGAGGCACCAATATGCCGGAGCAGCGTGCGCAGGGTAGTCGCGTAGGCCTGGGCATCGGCAGCGCTGTGGAGGTCGGGCTCGGTCACGATCTCCATCAGGGGCACCCCCGAGCGATTGAAATCGACAAACGATCGGGTGGCGGAATGGAGCTGCTCGGTGCCGTGGCCAAGCTTGCCTGTGTCCTCCTCCAGATGAACCCGGGTGATCCGGATCATCCGGCCATCCCCAATGTCGAGCTGGCCGCCCCTGCAAAGGGGCAGATCGTACTGGCTGATCTGATAGCCCTTGGGCAGGTCGGGATAGAAGTAGTTCTTCCGGTCGAACTTGGTAAATGGTGAGACCTCACACCCCAGAGCCAGGCCGGTGGCAATCAGCTTTTCTACCGCCCGGCGATTGATCACTGGGAGGGTGCCAGGCATCCCCATGCAGACCTCGCAGACGTTGGCGTTGGGACCCGCCGCCAGGTAATCGGACGAACAGCCGCAGAACATTTTGGTTCGTGTCCTGAGCTGGGCGTGGACCTCCATCCCAATTACCGCCTCCCACTCAGCCAAGGGACGCCACCTCCGCAAGGATGCCACTGGCCAACTCGTAGCCTCTGCCAACACGAAGCGCCACGTCCTCACGGAAGGCGGGAGCCAGAATCTGGAGTCCGACCGGCATTCCCTCAGAGGTACCGCAGGGGACGCTCAGGCCGGGAAGACCGGCAAGGTTGGCTCCAAGGGTGAAGACATCGCAGAGGTACATCGCCATCGGATCGTCGACCTTGGCCCCGATCTTGAAGGCCACCACCGGTGAGGTGGCGCT
>DASZFH010000348.1:0-2724 GCA_035939985.1 Candidatus Dormiibacterota bacterium | reverse complement strand
CCGCACGTTCGAAATCCATAATTCCCAGCGCTTCCCCAAGCTCATAGTGGCTCTTGGGCTGGAAATCGAACTGAGGCTTCTCACCCCAATGGCGGATGACGACATTGTCGTCTTCGGTGGTGCCGATGGGGACGCTTGGGTCGAAGACGTTGGGTACGTAGAGCAGGAGGTCGTCCAGTTTGCGCTTGAGGTCATCCGCCGCCGCGCTCAGGGCGCGACTCTGGTCCGCCATCTCCTTGAGGCGATCCCGGAGCGAATTGTCACGGGACTGCCCGAACTGCTTCGAGAGCTGGTTCTGCTCGGCCTTTAGTTCCTGAGCTCTGGTTTGGGTGGCTCGCCACTCCCGATCCAGAGTCACGATCTCATCGATGGGAGCGGGTTCACCTTTTTGCCGCGCGGCCGTCTTGATCGCCTCCGCGTTTTCCCTGATGAAAGCAAGGTCCAACATCAGGCGTTCTCTGGCCTCATGTGGGGAAACAGGAGCACGTCTCGGATCGACGGCTGGTCGGTCAGTAGCATGACCAAACGGTCAATTCCAATTCCGAGGCCACCGGTGGGAGGCAGACCGTATTCAAGTGCCCTCAAATAATCCTCGTCGAAAGGATGTGCCTCTTCGCTTCCCGCGGAACGATCGGCGGACTGCTCCTCGAAGCGCCGTCGCTGGTCAACCGGATCGGTCAGTTCGGTGAAGGCGTTGGCGATCTCGCGGCCGGCCACAATCAGCTCGAACCGCTCGACAAAACGCGGATCGTCGTCACGCTTGCGAGCCAGGGGTGAGATCTCGATCGGGTGGTCCATGACGAAAGTAGGCTGCCTCAAATTGTGCTCAACCTGCATCTCGAAGACCTGATTAACGATCCCCCCCCACGATTGAGCGGCTGGCGCTGGCCCCGGAACGCACTTCAAAAGATCAGTGGGGTCCGGGTGGTCTAAGACGTCGACTCCGGTGTGTTCATGGATCAGGTCGACCATGGTGGCCCGACGAAAGGGCGGTCCGAAGTTCAGATCCTCCCCTTGATAGGTGATCTGAAGCGGGATGCCGGCCCGCCCCGCGGCCGCCCCGATCAGGTCCTCCGTCAGAGTCATGATGTCGAAATAGTCCGCGTAAGCCTGGTAGCACTCCAACATGGTGAATTCCGGATTATGCCGAGGGGAGATGCCTTCGTTGCGGAAGACACGTCCCAGCTCGTAGACCCGCTCGATCCCACCCACAACCAAACGCTTGAGATGCAGCTCGAGGGCTATGCGAAGGTAGAGGTCGCGATCGAGGGCGTTGTGGTGGGTTTGGAACGGCCGTGCATGGCCTCCACCGGGAATTTCTTGCAATACCGGGGCCTCAATCTCGAGATAGCCCCGGCTGTCCAGCAGGGCACGAATCCCGGAGATGATTTGGGACCGCTTCTGGAACACATCCCGGACCTCCGGATTGGCGATCAGATCGACATAACGCTGTCGGTAGCGTGTCTCCTGATCCTTGAGCCCGTGGTGCTTGTCCGGAAGAGGGCGGAGGGACTTGCTCAGCAGCTGGAAGGAATCCGCCTCGACGCTGACCTCTCCTCGACGGGTCTTGAAGACGGGGCCGGTCACCCCGATGATGTCGCCGAGATCGAGATCCCCGAACTGTTCGTACTGGCCCGCTGGCAGCTGGTCAAGCCGGGCCAGGATCTGGATCGTCCCGGTCGGGTCCCGAAGGTCGGCAAAGGTTGATCCGCCATGGCCCCGCTTGGCAACCAGACGTCCTGCCACCCCCACCGGCACGGTTCGGTCCGCCTCCCCCAGCAGAGCCCGAGCCTCTTCGGTGGTGTGAGTGCGCTGGTAGCCGCGCGCGTAGGCCTCCTGGCCAGCCGCGCGAAGCCGATCGAGCTTGGCGCGCCGATCGCGCATCACCGCGGGCAGGTCGATAGGTTCGGGCTCGGCGTTCACGCCTGGGTAGATTAGCCGATAGTTATTCCAGCTCGGCGGCTTCTCCTCAGGGTGATTTGTAATACAGATCGTGATACCCTTGGCTGATGGCGATCAAGTCATTTCGAATTGCGCCCGAGCTTCAGCTAAAAGTTGAGCAAGCCGCCGGTCTTCGAGGCATCAACCAATCGGAGTTCGTCCGGCAAGCACTCGAACAAGCGGTCGAACGGGACCTTGACCGCGGTCATCACCTCGGGGACGCGATCCGCCGCCTGGCGGTTCAGGGATCCGGAGAGCCGGTGGCGCGGCGAGCGCATGAAGCTTTCGGGGAAGTAATCGACCACCGCCATGCTCGCTGACGCCAGCGGCCTGGTGGCGCTCCTCAATCGCAACGAACCGGACCACGATGCCTGTGTCACCTCCATCGAGGACCAGACCGGATCGCTGATAACCACCTGGCCGGCGTTCACGGAAGCCATGTATTTGCTGACTCGCAAGGCAGGCCGGGTGGGGTCGGAGGCCCTGTGGATGCTGACTGCAGAAGGATCGCTGCGGATCGCTGACCAGGGGATCATCTCGCGAGTGAAGATGCGGGAGCTGATGACCAAGTATCGGGACACACCGATGGCTCTCGCTGATGCCAGCCTGGTGGCCCTTGCTGAAGATCTCCGTGAGGCCCGGATTCTAAGCCTCGACTCCCATTTTCGAGCCTATGCCTGCTCTTGGGCAGGCCGATTTCATTCTTTCCTGGTCGTTCCGTCGGAGTAGGCCTCGCTCCCGGGCGAATCGGCACGAGCCCCTGGATATCCCCTTGGCTTACCG
>DASZFH010000347.1:0-9678 GCA_035939985.1 Candidatus Dormiibacterota bacterium | reverse complement strand
TCGCTAATCGCGGAGCGCGAGCGCGACCCCAGACGGGCTCGGATTCTCAATGAAATGGCGGCCGGGGAGTTGGGACACCGGCATCGACTTGAAGCTCGCCTGACCGAGCTAGGCATCCCCATTCCCGACCCGGGGACAATTCGCGTCCCCCGCTGGACCCGCCTCCAAGCGCGGATAGCGCCCGTGGAGAAGCTCTTGGCCGCCCGAGAGGCGGCAGAGGATTGGGAAGTCACCGACTTATATCGCAGGCCCACCGGGGATGAGGCCACCGACCAACTTCTGACCGAGATCAGGGAAGAGGAAGACTCACACTCTGAGGCTGTCAGCCGCCTACGGCTGGAGGGTTCAGCCTCCCCATCACCCGCGCAGCACCGCCTCAATCGGATACTCGGGCGGGAGAAATGGCACCAGCTGGGTTCTGGCTGGATCTCCGGTGCCATCTACGGGGCCAACGACGGGCTGGCCGCGGTGTTCGGGATCGTCTCGGGGGTATCCGGGGCTACCGGAGGGTCCCATTTCGTCCTGACCGCCGGGATGGCGGGCGCGGTGGCCTCGGCTCTCTCCATGGCTACCGGGGCGTTCCTTGCTGAGCGGTCAGAGGCGGAGGTCGCCCATGCCAATGTGGAACGGGAGCGGGCCGAGATCGCTTCCCAACCGGACGAAGAACGTGAGGAGGTATCGCTGTTCTACCAACTCAAGGGCTTGGATAAGGCCTACGCCGACGAGCTCGCAGCCCACCTCAGCAAGGACCCGGCCACGATGTTGCAAGTCCAAGTCACAGAGGAATTGGGGGGCGCATCCAGCGGGGGCTCACCGGCACAGGCCGCGCTGGCGGCGGGGCTCAGCACGGGCCTCGGGGCCCTGGTGCCAGTCATCCCCTTTTTCTTCCTAACGGGCGCCCCCGCCGTGATCGCGGCGGCGATTGTGTCGCTGTTGGCTCACTTTTTGGTCGGAGCCGCCAAATCGCTGGTCACATTGCGGACCTGGTGGGCCGCCGGACTGGAAATGACCGCCGCGGGGGTCATAGTCGGCGGGGCAACCTTTGCCGGAGGCATCCTCTTCAAGCTCTAGAGGCCTGGCTGAAAAGGTGGACGAGAGAGTTTGTGTCCAGGTGCGCGAGATCCGTCGTCTGCGACGAGGACCGGAGAAAGGGTACTAGACGTACTTGCACGAGGACCGCAGGAGTGGGCGGCGGAGATTGTGTGCCTGGGCGCCAAGGCTCCGTCTGTTTTTTCAGCCAGGCCTCTTTGGCCTGGGCTCTGGCAGCGTCGGTTAGGCGATTCGCACGGATTTGGAACCAAATGACTCCCATAAACGTTCCAAATATGAGAGAATAATGCTTCGTTTCGGGACGACCCAGCCAACACAACCGTCACGACCCCAATTCGCCTCGCCTTACGACTCAGCACGGGATGTGATCGCGGTAATTCGCCCCCTTTCTCGAAGGCTGACGACAGCACCTCGATGGCCGGGTTTGCGAATCACGAAGCGACTGGAAACATAAGGATATCGCTATGGCAACAAGACTAGAAGAACTGGAAGCAACCGACCAAACCAGCGGAGCGGGCGTCGATGCATTAATCGCGTCCGGTTTCGTGCCAGCCCTCGAAGAGATGGCAACTGGCACCGGACGCTCACGAGCCGCTGAGGACGAGCATGAGGTAGCCCTCCCGACTCCCGAGTCGGTGGATGACCCTGTCCGGCTGTACCTGAATGAAATCTCTCGGGTGCCCCTTTTGACCGCTGCCCAAGAGGTCGATCTGGCCCAGCGTATGGAGGCGGGATCGCTCGAAGCCAAGCAGCACCTGATCGAGGCCAATTTACGCCTGGTGGTTTCGGTCGCCAAGCGCTACCTCCAAAGCGGGTTGCCCTTGCTCGATCTGATTCAGGAAGGCAACCTGGGCTTGATTCGGGCGGTTGAGAAATTCGACTACCGCAAGGGATTCAAGTTTTCGACCTACGCCACCTGGTGGATCCGGCAGGCCATCGGCCGCGCTATCTCCAATCAAGGGCGCCTGGTCCGCCTGCCGGTGCAGGTTGGCGACACGGTCAATAAGCTCATGAAGGCTCGCGTGCGCCTCGCCCAGGAACTGGCCCGAGAGCCAACCCTGGCCGAGATCTCAGACGAAGTTGACCTTCCCGTCTCTCGAGTGGAAGAACTGCTGCGAATCGCACTGATTCCGGTCTCGCTTAACGCCCCGGTTTTAGCTGGAGAGGAGACCGAGCTGGGAGAGTTGATCCAGGACGGCGGCTCTCGTGCCCCCGACGAGGAGGTCCAGAGCTCGCTTCTGCGCGACGATTTGGAGGAGGCTCTCGCTACTCTCACCCCCCGCGAGCGCCGCGTGGTGCTGCTTCGCCATGGGCTACTCGACGGCCAGGAGCGGACAATCGAAGAGATCGCCAAGCGGATGGGGATCAGCAGGGCACGGGTCCGAGAAACCGAAGCCGCAGCTCTCAACAAGCTTCGCGACGGTGACAAGAGCCGCAAGCTCTTCGCCCACCTGGCCGCTTAGACCGGGCCGGGGGTGGCCGACCGAGGGGGGGGCGGTCCAGACTTGTCCAACCCGCCCCTCTCCGGCGCTAACGCGCCTCCTCTCCCGCAAGGGGAGAGGTTAGTGGCGGTGGCCGAGGACTGAGCGGTCGCCGATCCATAGTGCTGGAGGGGTGGTCCAGTGGCGGGCCAGCTCGTTGAGTGGACCGGCGTGGTGGGAACGCATGGTTCGGAACGCCTCCCAGGCCTTATCTCGGTCCTTGAGCTTGAATCCAACCGCCGCCAGCCGTTCCCGGGCTTCGTCAAATTCAAATTGTTCGACCCATGGCTCCTCGCTTCCATCCACCCCGTAAAAGCGAGCCAGATCCTCAACCAAATGGCCGCCCACTTGAAGCGTGAGGCGGGCCTGACCTCGGGAGCCATCTTCCACCACCGCGGTCACCATCAAGGTAGCCGCATCCAGAACAGCTCCAAGTGCGCTCAGCCACGACTGGCGATCATGGCTGGACCGAAAGTAGCCCAGAATCGGATAGGCGAGGTGACTCTCCAGAACCTCAGCCGACCAGGTGCGCCAGGTGGCAAAGAGAGGTCCCAAATCGGCCACCATCCCAAGCTTGCCGTAAGTCTCCAAGAGGACCAGGCCCGAGGGAGGGGCACCTGCACTGGCTTCCAACTCCACCACCGCGATCTCCCGCTTCTGAAAAGATCCATAGAGCGAGAAGAGGAAGCTGATGATGATCGCCACCGTACCGAGGCCGGTCGCGGCCTCCATCAACACGACCACCCGAGCCGGGATACCTACGGGGACGTAGTCGCCGAAACCAAGGGTCAGGAGACTGATGGCTGAAAAGTAAAGAGAGGTGGCGAAGTCCTCCGGTGGCGGCTTGATCTCACTACGGAGCGCATCCAGAATCAAGCCATAGCCGAAGATCAATCCGATGATTCCGACCACCAGCGTGAGCAACACCAAGATCGGCGCGTAGGTGCCGAGAAAGCTCTCACGCTTTTCCGGAACTCTCTGCCTCTCCCCCAGCCAACGCCAAATACGCCAGGTCACCACAATCGTGACCCGAGAGACCCGCCAGCGCTTGGCCGAAGGTCTGGGGAGGAGCACCGTGCTGAAAAGATCCAACACCACGCCGATCACAACCGCAATCCCCCCTCCCATCTCCAGCAGGCGGGCCGAGGACATCAGCTCGTCGAATCCGTCAAGATCAGATCGATCAATTCGGCTACTCCATCACCATCGGCTCCTAGAGTTACCCGCTTGGCGGCGGCCTTGACCGAGGGAAGAGCATTGGCCACAGCCACTCCGAGGCCGACCGCAGTCAACATCGAGATGTCATTCTCGGCGTCGCCGCAGGCAGCAACCTCGGCCAAAGGCACGTCCAACAGTTCAATCATCACCCGCAGGCCGTTGCCCTTATCGATGCCCGACGGCAGCACCATCAGGGAATCCTTGTTGAGAATGATCTGCCAACTGGGGGCGTTAGCTTCCACGAGCGGCTGGACTTCGGCCAGATACTCGGCTTTCGTGGCCACGATGCAACTACCGGTGAAGAAGGGGATCCGTGCCCGTTTCCAACTAGCGACCAGGGCCGGAGGCGGCGCTGACCCGAGGACTTGGTCCAAAGAGCCATCGGGGAGATGGAGCACCGCTCCATTTTCGGCCACGATCCCGTCAAACAAACCGTAGCCCGGGAAGACCTGGTGTAGATCGGGCAGCACGCGTCCAGTGACCAAGATCAGCCTACGCTCGCTTGCCTTCCACCGATACAAGGCCGCCAAGGTCGAGGGGCTGACCCGACCGTCCCGTGCGATGGTGCCGTCGTAGTCGGTGGCGAGAGCGGAAATGCGCATCTGATCCCGAACCTACCATTCCCTTGCCTGCAACCTAAGGGGACCTTGAAATTCCAGGCAGTCCCACAGCGGGCCATGAGTCACTCCGGATGCCTCGGCCTGGATTGAATTTCTAACCCAGGCCAAGCGGACTGGGTTAACCCAATGAGAAGGCAAAGTTAAAGGTTGAGATTCGACCCCGGACGGGCCTGGCGTCGGTCTAGAATCAACCGTGCTTGGTCGGCTACCAAACTTGAAAGTGAACGTGTTCAGGCCCCGACGGCCCCCCCTGACCTCGGAACCGGACCCACCCGATGGTGGCCCTCCCACATTCACGCAAATATTTGAGAGCATGCCCATCGCATGCTTGATCGTCTCCCAACGCCACCGCGTGGTGGCCGCCAATCAGAGCGCCCGCGCCTTTTTCGGAATCGACCATGACCGCCTCCCCCTGAGTCTGATCGAAGCCACCCGGGAAGCCCGGCTGGAGAGTGTGATCCGTGAACACCCAGGCGGGCCGGGTACGTCAACCGAGGTCCGCCTGGCTCACCGTCCCAGGGTGGTCTGCGTCACCGTGGTCGACGGACCTGAGCCAGGACTGATGACCACCTATATCGCCGATGTCACCGAGTTGCGTCGCCTGGAAACAGTCCGGCAAGAGTTCGTTGCCAACCTGAGCCACGAACTCAAAACTCCCATTGCCTCACTGCGTTTGGCCGCCGAAACCCTGCTCGGGAACCCTCCGAGCCCAGTCCGGCGCCGGTTTGCCCAACGAGTGGTGGACGAGGGCACCCACCTCTCGGAGATCATCGACAACCTTCGAGAATTGGCTGACATCGAGTCGGGAAGGACACGGCTCAGTGTGTCTACCTTTGAACTGGAAATCCTGCTCAAAGAGGTTGCGATCAGGCACAACGCCGTTGAGCGGTTGGAGATCGGAAATGCCAAACTGCGGGTTCAGGCTGACCGTGGCAAGGTGGCTCAGATCCTCGACAACCTGGTCGACAATGCCCTCAAATTCTCACCCGCCGGCACACCTGTTGAGATCTGCGCGGAGACCACCATCGGACGGAACGGGCCCGAGATCTCGATCAGCGTTCGAGACCGCGGCCCCGGAATCTCCCCCGAGCACCGGGACAAGGTTTTCGAGCGCCTCTACAAGCTGGACCCGGCCCGGTCGCGATACCTCGCCGGGAGCGGCCTGGGACTGGCCATCGCCAAACACCTGGTCCTGGCCCACGGGGGCCGGATCTGGACCGAGAACTGCGATGACGGCGGGCAGGTCTTCGCGTTCGCAATTCCTCAGCCCGGCACCGCATCCGCTGGGCAGCAGGCGGAAGCGGCCGCAGCCCTTAACCAACCCGTAACCAGCGGTTAACCTGGCAAGGCGTACCCTGAACGTTCAATGGCTGATCGCCAACCGTCGCTGGCCGCTACCGCCGAGGCCCGTCAGCGCCCTCCGCAACTCAGCGCCGTGGAAGGCCTGACCCCCGCCAAGCTCTCCGCTGAGAGCCTGTCCTTTTACTACGGGACCTTCCGAGCCCTGAAAGACGTCAGTCTGGAGATTCCGGAGCGCCGCATCACCGCCTTGATCGGGCCCTCTGGATGTGGCAAGAGCACGCTGCTCCGGATCTTCAATCGCATGTACGACCTGGTACCCGGGGCCCGGGTGGAGGGCTCTGTCAAGCTCGATGGCGAGGAAGTCACCCAGATGAGGGATCTGCTTCAGCTCCGCCGCAAAGTTGGGATGGTCTTTCAGCGACCGACACCTTTTCCGATGTCGATTCGAGACAATGTGGCCTTGGCCCTGCGCCTGCTCGGTCACGGCAAGGCCCAGGTCGAAGAGACCGTAGAGCGGAGCCTTCGTGATGCCGGACTCTGGGACGAGGTTAAGGACCGACTCAACACACCCGGGACGGCTCTCTCGGGGGGTCAGCAACAGCGGCTCTGCATCGCTCGCTGCCTTGCGGTTGACCCCCAGGTGATTCTGATGGATGAGCCCTGCTCGGCCCTCGATCCCATCTCCACCCTGGCGATCGAAGAGTTGATGAGCCGGCTGGCGGCGAACTATACGATCGCTATCGTCACCCACAACATGCAGCAAGCCGCCCGGGTGTCGAATTTCACCGCCTTCATGCTCATGAACTCGGAAGATCGACACGGCGAATTGATCGAATTCGGGCCCACCAGCACGATCTTCAACCTCCCCGCCGACAAACGGACCGAGGATTACATAACCGGACGTTTTGGGTGATCTCACGATCGAGAGGTATCCGGTGAGAATGGAGTTTGAGACAGAGCTCGCGTCGCTGCGAGAGACTCTGCTGCGCATGGGTGGTCAAGTCGAATCGCAGATCGACGCTGCGACCAGAGCACTCCGCGAGCGAGATCGAGGCGCGGCGGACTTGGTGCGTCGGACCGACCAGCAACTCAACGAACTGTTCCGACAGATCCGAGAGCAGTGTTTGATGGTGATCGCCACCCAACAGCCGGTGGCTCGGGACCTGCGAACCCTGATGGGCATCGTCTATATCTCCACTGAACTAGAACGCATGGGTGACTACGCGGTTCGGATCGCTCGCATCACCGGAACGATCTGCGGCCTCCCGGATAAACAGCTGCAGCCCGAATTCGGCCTGATGGCCGATCTCACGGTCATACAAGTCCACGACATCCTCGACGCTTTGATCGAGATGGACGAGGTCAGGGCACGGGAGGTCGCGGCCAAGGACGATGACATCGACCGCCTCTACCACCGCCTTTTCGACACCCTGGTCGAGGAAATCGGCGAGGGGGGCGGGCCCGAGGCAGCTTTGCGAGGAGTGACCTTGATGCAAGCCGCCCATAGTCTGGAACGGATTGCGGACCGCGTCACCAACGTAGCCGAGGACATCGTCTTTTGGGAGTCGGGCCAGGTGGTGGAGCTGGGATGAAAGCCGGTACCGCAAATCTTAAGGGAGCACGCCAACAGTGAAAGAGGGCAGGATTCTCGTTGTCGAAGACGACGAACCCATCCGCGACACCCTGAAGTATCACCTGGTCGCGGCGGGCTACGACGTGCTCGAAGCCAAAGACGGACCCACTGCCCTACGCACCGCCCGCTCCGGACGACCTGACCTGGTCGTCCTCGACCTCATGTTGCCAGGCATGAGTGGAATCGAAGTGTGTCGCGCCCTGCGGCGAGAATCGACGATTCCCATCGTCATGGTGACCGCCAAAGACAGCGAACTGGACAAGGTTGTGGGGCTGGAACTGGGAGCGGATGACTACATCACCAAGCCGTTCTCCGTGCGTGAGGTGCTGGCCCGAATCGGTGCGGTATTGCGCCGAGCCCGAAGCGAGCCGTCGGAGGACTCCCCGGCCGAATGTGAGGAGCTGGGCAACTTCCGGATCGATCGCGCCGCTCGCAGAGTGATGCTCGACGGGATCGATATCAAGCTCACCGGGCGCGAATTCGACCTGCTCTCATTTCTCATCGCCCGCCCCGGTCGGGTCCATTCCCGCGAATCCTTGCTCCAGCATGTCTGGGGGTATGACTTCGTGGGCGACCGCAAGACGGTGGACGTGCACGTCCGCTGGCTGAGAGAGAAGCTGGTCGGTAAGGTCAGCTTCGAAATCGCGACCGTCCGCGGGGCGGGGTACCGCCTCGATCGCGAGCCGATCGTCGAAGCCGCCTCCCGGTAGGGCCTCCCGGCGCGGCTATGTCGGCGACGGTGATTGGCACTTGGGGGGCAAGGGGTGTTGGTTGACGGGGAAACACGAAGACACGAAGGCCGAGAAAACGCACGGAGACGGAATTGGGTGGGGGTCTCGGTGGGGGTCTCTAGAGGGATCGTTTGAGGGCGATGGCTGCTAGCCTGTGCGGTCGATGGCCAATCGGTTCACGCGGATCCCTGAGGGGCCGCCACCACCACTGACTGGGCTGGGTCGGGCGACGATCCCAGTCGCCGATCTGTTCATGCGACTGCTTTACTCTCGACCGAGCACCGGCTCTCTGGCCAAGACCTGGGTGACGCCGGGAACCCTCCAGCTCTCTGGAGTGCTGTTGCTGATCGACTGCCCTCTGCTTGCCCTGCTGGGATCACGACTGTCTGGCCCGCTGCTGGCGCTCCTGGCTCTACTCCTGGTAGGGCTTGGGGTCGGGGCGGCGGCGGTGGCGATTGTCGGACTCAGTCAGAGAAGCCGCTCTCCGAAACTACCGTAAAGCACAACGAGAAAGGGGCCAGCCCCTGGGCCGACCCCTTTCGAGAATTACCTATTTTAGCTGGTGTTATCTGACGCGCTCGACTACGAGGGCAACAGAACCTTGCCCGTGCTGTCCTTGACCGTCTTCAAGTCATTTAGGGCCAGGGTTTGAACCGCCGCCGGAAGGGGTGCGTATTGGAGGCTATCCGCATAGGTTTGTCCATCTGTCACGAGCCAGTGGATCAGGCTTACCAGAGCAAGCCCCTTACCTGAGTCGGACTGAGTCGTCCGCACAACCACCCAGCTGAAGGTCGTGATCGGGTAGCTGGCATCTCCAGGCTCATTGGTGATGGAGAAATTGGTGGTCGGGTTGACATTGGTTGCCTGAGCAGCCGCCGCGGCGGCTCCCGCCTGGCTGCCTTGGACAAATTTGCCATTAGCATTCATGACCCAAGCCTGCTGCAGGTGGTTGGGCACGATATACGCCAACTCGACGTAGCCGATCGAACCAGGGGTGTTCTTGATCGCCTGGCCAACTCCGGCATTGCCGGTATCGCCAGTCCCAACTCCCGCCGGCCAGGCCGGTGCCTTGCTGACCCCCGGTCCGCTCTTCCAGTCCGCAGATACCTTGGCGAGGTAATCGGTGAAGGCGTAGGTGGTACCCGAGGAGTCCGAGCGGTGCTGGACCGCGATCGTGTCGCTGGGAAGCGTCACCCCAGGATTCAGGGCCGCGATGGCGGGGTCGTTCCAGGTCTTGACGGTGCCAAGGTAGATCTTGGCCAAGGTGGGGCCGTCGATCTGAAATTTGGGGAGGCTGGGTTCGTTATAGGCGATCGAAGCCACGCCCAGCGTGTCTGGAATTTCGACCAGGCTGGCGTCCCCGCCGTGAGCCGCGATATCGGTCTCCGTCATCGGTACGTCGGTAGCACCGAAATCGACCGTGCCGGCCTCGAATTGAGTGATCCCGGCGCCGGATCCGACCGGCTGGTAGTTCACGCTCACGCTTGAATATTTGACGCCGTACTGGTAGAAGGCCTCTTCAAAGAGCGGGTCAACAAAGGTTGATCCGGCACCCGTCAGGCTGGCCGACCCGAGTCCGTTGTCCTGGGTGGCTGCCGGCGAAGGACTCGCGCTGGGGCTGGTGCCGCAGGCCGCGAGAGCAA
>DASZFH010000346.1:0-2279 GCA_035939985.1 Candidatus Dormiibacterota bacterium | reverse complement strand
CCCTGACCAATGCGACCGCCTTCAGCCCTACCGACACAATGCCCCTGAGCGTTCGAATCAAATCGCTGATGGGAATCCAGGCGATCGCTTCGCTGTTGACCGTGGCCCTGGTGGCGGCTCGCGCCGTCAACATCCTGACCTAGAGGCGGGGAGCCTGACACCATGGCCAGCCCCTGTTCGGTCTACATCGAGTCCGGCACCAAGAAGGTCTTTGCATGCGCCTATGACTGGCCGGGATGGTGTCGGGGTGGAAAGAATGAGCCGGCCGCGTTGGCGGCCCTCGAGTCCACTACCCGCCGCTATCAGCTCATCGCGGACCTGGCCGGAGTCGACTTTGATGTTGAGGGATTCGAGGTCTGCGACCGAATTGCTGGTTCTTCTACCACCGATTTCGGGGTCCCGGCAGTGGTGACCGAGGTCGACCGGCGACCATTAGGTGGCGATCAGGCCGCGCGGCTGGCAACTCTGGTCGAGGCGACCTGGACCGCGCTGGATCTGGTATATGCCAGGGCGCCGACAGAGCTGCGCAAGGGGCCCCGTGGCGGGGGCCGGAATCGCGACGCGATCTATGGCCACGTGCTGGGCGCGGAAGTTATGTACGCCCGCAAGCTGGGTATCAAGCTCCAGGAGCCGGCGATCACAGACCGAGATGCCATTGCCGAACTTCGCCAATCGATCCGAGCGGTCCTGGCGGCCCCCTCATCCGGGCAGCCGCTTTTGGAGGGAGGCTGGGTCCCGGCGTATGCGGCCCGACGGATCGGCTGGCACGTGATCGACCATGCCTGGGAGATCGAAGATCGTATGGAACCGAGCTCCGCGACATGATCCGGCGCGATTACCTCGAACGCCTCATCCAACAGGTCGTCCAGGCCCTGGCGCTGGTGATGGGCCTGCGGGACGCCGGGGATCTCGATGTGGCCATGGAAAGGCTCGACGAGACCAAAGACCTGGTGCTTGGTCCATATCGCCTTATGCTCGAACGCCTCGACCCCTTGAGCATTTCCCAGCTGATCGGCCAGGTCGACCTCGACCGAGTTCGCCTGTTCGCCCTGCTCCTAGCCGAGGAGAGCCAACTGGTCCGCTCCAGTCCCAAACCGGAATTGGCGGACTCGATCGCGCGCCACTCCTTGGAGCTCTACGGGGCCTGCTCACTGGCAGGGTGTCGATTGCAGCCCACCGACCTGGAGAGAATTGCTGCGCTTCACGCCTCCGGCCCCGATCTCCAATCCATTCATCCCGAGCTGCAAGCGGAGCTGCTGCGAATTGGGTCAACTGATCTTGGCGAACCGGCGAGCACATAGCTGACCCCGGACCCACAACATCAGGCGGAGAGGAAACCCTCCGCCCCGTTAGGGGCGAAGGGTTCATGAGAGGGAGTGAGGGGCTAGTTGGACAGCTCGAGGGTTTTCGTGTGTTCGATATCGACCGCCTGGAGTCGATTCGGGTCTAATCCCAGCAGGCTGAGGATGGTCGGAGCGATTTGGGTCGTCTCGACCGCGTCATCGTTGACGGAGTGCCCGCCGATCGGCTCTCCTGAGACAACCAGGGGAACGTCCTGATCATTGGGATTGGCACCACCATGCTCGGCGATCTTGGCCTTCTTGCCTGTGTAGACGGTGCCGACCTGGGCAACGCCGAGCACATCGGGGACCCGGGGATCGCCAGGCTGGACTTTGAAGTAATCCGCAGCCCCTTCACCCGCGAACACCTGGCGCAAACCGGATGCGGTGTAGGGCTTGGGATTGCCGTTGATGTCATTTCCCACCCCGTTGTTGGCCAACAAATACGCCTTGGCGAAATCGGCCGCCTTCTGCGAGCGGTCGTTGAGCCAGATCAGCATGGCATCGTCGTTGACAGAGAACGCTACCAACGGCTTGGTCGCGCTGGGGTTTGCCGCCTGCCACGCGGCATCCATACCGCTGATGATTGGGCCGTCGGGAATCCGGGTCAAAAGGGCCGGGTTATCCGGCGACTGGCCGTGCTTGGCGGAAAGAATGGTGACGGTGCTGTCAGCCAGGCCCTGAGCCTTGATGGTTGACTCGAAGCTGCCGACCTGGGTGTTGACGTAGTCCAACGCCCTGGTCAGCAGTGGACCGGGGGTGACGCCGTCAGCCAGGTAGCCGCCGGTCAGACCATCTGAAACGGGTAGCTTCTCACCCGTCGAAACTGTTTGAAAATTCATTCCAAAGATGGCGGGAACTCCGACCGCGTGGAGCCCGGAGTGGTCGAATCCCTTGATCTCATTGATCACCGCCTGGACCTTGTAGCTGTCGTACTGC
>DASZFH010000345.1:0-4001 GCA_035939985.1 Candidatus Dormiibacterota bacterium | reverse complement strand
TCAGTACGATGAACCAATCACTCAAGACGCCACAGACGATAGGTACGAGACTCAGGCTGCTCCCCCAGACGAGGGGGGTGCAAGGCCGGTCGTTGCGCAGGAGACACACCCCCAATTCTTCTCAGTGCGTCTTGGTGCTCTTCGTGGCTTCGTGCTTAACCCTTCAAACAGGCCGGCGCGATGGACCGATGGGGCCGCAACCCCCCGATGAACCCCGAGGGGCGGACCTTTCCAGAGGGGTTTCTGTGGGGGTGTGGGACCGCCGCGCACCAGGTTGAGGGTGACAATCGCAAGAACGACTGGTGGGAGTTCGAGCAGAAGCCAGGCGCCATCGAGGGCGGGGACCGTTCCGGTGTCGCCTGCGATCACTATCGCCGCTTCAAAGAGGATTTCCAGGTCCTCAAGGGGTTGAGCCAGAATGCCCACCGGTTCTCTGTCGAATGGTCTCGGATCGAGCCGGAACAAGGTGTGTTCGATCACGGCGAGATTGATCACTACCGCCAGGTTCTGACCGTGCTGCGGGACCTGGGCCTAGAACCCATGGTCACCCTGCACCATTTCACCAGCCCCCTCTGGTTCGCGCGCAAGGGCGGATTCACAAATAACGGATCAGCCAAGGTGTTCGCTGCCTTCGTTGACCGCGTCTGTGCCGAGTTGGGCGACCTGTGTACGTTTTGGTGCACCCTCAATGAGCCAAACATCTATGCCGTTCAAGGCTGGGTGATCGGAGAATTTCCCCCAGGGAAGAAAGGCGACATTGTGGGGGCCTGCAGAGTCCTGGCCAATATGCGCAAGGCCCACGAGTTGGCCTACGCAACCATCAAGCGACGCTTTCCCCTGGCTCGGGTTGGAATCGCCCAGCACCGCTGGCTGATGAGTCCGAGCAGGCCTGAATCGCGAGCCGACCGATTTGCCGCTGGCATCGCGCAGTGGGTAACTGACCGCTGGCCGGTGGGTGGCGGACGATGGGGTCGGGTGGTCGAAGCCTCAAGTGACTTCCTGGGGCTAAACCACTACAGCGGCTCTCTCTGCAGGCTCGATCCTCGGGTTCCGGGGGAACTATTCGTTCGCCGGTTCAACCGGGAAGGCGCCTTCCTCACCGACATGGGTTGGATGCTTGAGCCCCAGTGGCTGGGGGAGTGCCTGAGTGACCTAGGGGGCCGAGGCAAGCCGGTCTACATCACCGAAAATGGCGTCGCCACCCGCGACGATGAGGTTCGCTGCCGGTTTCTGATCGACAACCTCCGCCAGGTGGAGTCGGCCATCAGCCGTGGTGTCGATGTGCGGGGATATTTCTACTGGACGAGCATGGACAATTTCGAGTGGGCAAAGGGGTACGCGCCCCAATTCGGTCTGGTCGCGGTTGATCGCCAGCGGCTGCAGCGCAGTCCCCGGCCCAGTGCCGCCCTTTATGCAGGGATCGCGGCCAGCGGGCGCTTGCCCTATCGGATCAGCCCCGACTAGAGCTAGATCTACAGATGAACGACTCGGATCGAGCCGAAGCTTGTGAAGTCCTCATCTTGGGTCCAAACCTCGGCCCCATGAACGAGCGCGGTGGCGGCGATCCAGGTGTCATGAACGCGGGGTCGCCGTCCCGCCTGCAACTCTGCGGCAGCCAGGCGAGCATAGGCCGACGCGACGCGTCCATCCGCAGGTAGGCCTGAGGTTTCCTCCCGAACACGTGTCAGAGTGGCCAGGCGAGTGGCTCGGGTCGGACCATCTTTCGCCATCAGCACTCCCAACTCCAGTTCCGCGAGGGTCACGACGGAAACAGCGACCTTTTCAGGGAGTTGACACGAGAGGGGCCGACCCTGCTCGATGGCTACGAAGACCGACGTGTCAAGGATGGCGGGCACCATCAACCTTCGGAAACAGTCTGCTGACGCAAGGCGCCGATGTCATCGAGCAGTCCGCGGTCAGCCGCTGCCTCAAGTACGACCCTTTGCATGGCGGCCCCGGTCGTCCAGGTGGGCCGACTGAGCGGTACCAACTCCGCAACAGGCCTCCGGTTCACACTGACGCGAAGCCGCTCCCCAGCCTCGACTCGGCGCAGTAGGTCGGCCGTGTGGTTTCGAAGATCACGTGCGGACACATCTGCCACGGCTACGAATGTATCACAGCTGCTACGCCTGACGATCGGATCTGGGCGCTCACCGAATTCAATGGCCTGTAAATTAGGGGTCCAAACTAACATTCACAGGGTGATTCCCGGCTGTGACCTTTCCTGCGCCGGATCGGGGCTGAGGTGACACGGCGTCAGTTATGGGTTGGCGTGGCGGTCGTCGCGGCATTGCTGGCGGGCCTCTCCGCAGCTTTGATGATCCACGGCTTCGGTCACCCTCCACCGACGTTGGTTGGAACCAAAGCTCCAGCCATCGCCCTCGAAACCACTTCGGGGGAAATCGGCGACCGAACTCTTGCAGGGCGACCGATGGTGGTCAACTTCTGGGCCTCTTGGTGCGCCGGGTGTGTCGCGGAGCAGCCAGTCCTGGATCAGGCGTCGATCGCCAACCCCGAGGTTGCCTTTCTGGGAGTCGCCATCCAGGATTCGAGCAGTGACATCGCCGCCTACGAGACTGACCATCCTCATAGCTACCCGATCGGCCCGGCCAGCAGCGGCAGCTACCTCGACTTTGGTGTGACCGCTCCCCCTGAAACTTTCTTCCTCGACGGCCGCGGGACGATTGTTGGCCATGTCATCGGTCCCCTCGATCCAATGACCTTACGGGTCAACCTGGACCGGGCAAGCAGATGATGACCTGGCGTTGGGTTGCCTTGGGAGCGGTGGTGAGCCTGTGCGTGGGCTTCCTGATCTATTCCGCGGCAAGCGGCAGCACGGAGTACTACCGAACCGTTGCGGAAGTGAAATCAGCGGGGGCGGCTGAGGGCGAGGTGAGAATGTTGGGAGTGGTGGGTCCTGATGTGCAGCACGTCGATGGCGGCTTGGAGGTTCACTTCACCGCCCAACAGGGGAATCAGGACATACCGGTGGTTTACCGTGGGGTCGTTCCCGACATCTTTCAGCCCGGTATCAGTGTGGTCGTGGACGGGAAGCTGGGCGCGGACGGTAGGTTCGTAGCGGATCAACTCCTCACCAAGTGCCCTTCACGTTTTCAGACCTCCGCTCAGAAGAGGCAGTTGGGTTGATTTGGGCTGAGCTGGGCGGCGCCCTGCTCATGGCCGGTCTGGTTCTCGCCCTGAGCGCGACCGGATTCGGGTGGGCCGGAGGGCGCCGGTCGGACCCGATTCTGGCCTGGGTTGCCCACCGTTTCTTCCTGGCGGCGACGGCTGCCGTGATCGCGGCCTCGGCATGTCTGGTGGTAGCGCTCGCCAGCAGCGATTTCTGGCTGGCCTATGTGGTTGAGCATACGGACGCCGCAACTCCCCTCCCCCTCAAGATCGCCGCCTTCTATGGCGGCCAGGAGGGCTCCCTGCTCTATTGGACCCTTGTCCTTGCCTGCCTAGGAGCTATCAGCCTTGCCTCTGCCCGCAGGGGTCCCCAACCTCTCCAGGCCTATGCCACCGCCGTCCTCGGTGTTCTGCTGTCCTTCTTCCTGCTTCTGCTGGTTTTTGTTACCAGTCCATTCGTATTGCTCTACGTGGCCGCCCCCGATGGACTTGGCCTCAACCCGCTCCTGCGCGACGGAGGGATGCTCATCCACCCGCCTTTCCTCCTCGCCGGCATGGCCAGCTTTGCGATCCCCTTCAGCTTCGCGATGGCGGCTCTCATGTCTGGCCAGACTGGACCTACCTGGATCGCGCTCACGCGGCGGGTCGCGCTGCTTGCCTGGGGTCTCCAGAGCGCCGGCCTGGTGCTGGGTATGTGGTGGGCTTATCACGTGTTGGGCTGGGGTGGCTACTGGGGCTGGGACCCAGTCGAGAACGTCGCCCTTCTGCCCTGGCTGGCCACCACGGCATACATTCACAGCGCCCAAGTCGAGGAAAAGCGGGGAGGGCTTGCCCTTTGGAACTTTTCCCTGGTGATCCTCGCCTTCTGCCTG
>DASZFH010000344.1:0-10026 GCA_035939985.1 Candidatus Dormiibacterota bacterium | reverse complement strand
GCGCCCTCTCTTCTGTGGTCCTCGTTCAAATGCGCTCGGTATTATCACTGCGGTCCTCGGCGTGAGAGCACTATCTCACGCACCTGGACCCCAATTCGTTCGCCGCAAATCGGTGAATCTCGGCTAAACCGAGACCACCGTTAGCAACCTAATATTCGAATCTCCAGTCCCCCAGCAGTCCCCCCAGGGTCCCATTAAGGTCGAGGTTTCCGGATCCAGAATGGAGTTCCAACTCGACCACATAGTGACCTGTCAATGCAAAGCGACGCCCACTGTCTGTCATCACCGCGCCATCGGAGTTTCCCCACGGAATCGTCTGCAATCCCGTCTCACCTGAAACATTGGTCGACAGCCAGTCGCCGATCGAAGCGGCGGATCCGCGATCGTAGGTTGTGACCGCCATGAATCCGAATTTGCCGTTATCCGGACCAGGGGCGGTTTCCGTCACATCAAAGGTGATGGCAACGCCCTTGGGGGTGTCCGTGGTGGCGTCTCGCTCAACGTACCGCCACGTTGCGGGATAGCAGAATCCCCAACCCAGTTGGGGATCGTCGAAAGCTTGGTCCGAAGTCTGACAGGCCAACCCGGCCACATGCGGCTGTGCCTGAGGCGTACTCGCTAAATTGCCGCTGGTGCAGCCAACCGTCATCGTCAGGCAACCAAGAATCCAGACAACCCGGCATCCATGTCTCACGCGATCCAATCTATCGTAGTTCAGGTCCTGTACCTGCAACCTTGAGCCACGTCCGGTCCCCAAAGTTTCCTGTGCAAAGATCTCGCCGACCGCCTAGGATGATACCCTGCCTATAAGGATTTCATCCAATGGAGGTTATGATAATGACAGGGCGCACGCGGAGCTTTTCGACAGTCGGCGACACCCATAAACAAGCCATGGTGCTTGAGGACAGCCGTCGCGACCTGGAGCGATTGTCAGCCGCATTTCAGGAGGAGGAGGGCCTGAGCACCCCGATTTCAGAAGTGACGGGCGACATCGTGACCCTGGAATACGATGACTCCGATCTGGCACAGGCCTTGCTTCAGCGTGAGACCGGCGACGCCATTGTCAGCCTCCTCGACCAGAACCGTGCCGAGGTGGATCACGCTCTGCAGCGACTTCGCGCCGGAGGGTACGGTACCTGTGAGGACTGCTCGGAAGTGATTCCCCCCGAACGGCTGCATGTCAGGCCACAATCAACCCGATGCGTGAGGTGCCAATCCCGCTGGGATCGCCAGCGCCGGATTGCCTAGAAACCCCAGCCGAGCCAAGCCTTCACCCAGTTGGATTGACCTTGAGTATCTCGTATTCGGAGTTTAAGTAGACAACCTGACCGTGTCCGTTCCAGTAGTCGAGACTGGCAAAATTGGGCTGACCCAATTCGATCGGACCGATCACGACGTAGCTGACGTTATAGGTCTTGAGAAGTGCATCTGTGCCGGGTCTACCCTGAAGGATGGTCGCCACTGCCGCCACCCGATCGCCAGGAAAGCCGTCGCCGTAGCTCCAAATCCAACCCGGGAATCCGACTACCACCCGCCGACCGCTGAGTTCCATGATCGGTTCGGTATTGTCCGGAGCTGTCACAAACACGGACTTGGGATCGGTGTGATCCCGAACCCAGGCCGCGGCCGCCATCCCACCCAGGCTCGCATTGGAATACTGATTGATGCGCAGGTTGATTGCGGTGGCAAGGTCAAAGGCTCCACTCAAGGTGAGGGTCAGGATTAGGAAGACGACCAGAGCCCTACGAGGTTGAGCCAAGGCCGTCCAGGTGTCAGGAGAGACTCCCCACGGTAGGCGGGGCAAAACCCGGTCCCACAACAGCACCAGAGCGTAGGCCACCAGCACGCATCCGAAGAGGCACCAATAGGTGAAGAACTTGGTGTTGTCCCAGTCCCAGGTCTGCATTGCGACGACGTTCGGCACCAGAAACCAAAGCCAGATCGGGGCAAGCCACTGGCGCAGATCGCGCGGGATTGCCTTCCACCACATCGCGGCGAGAAAGAGGATTGGAAAGAAGGCTAGGTTCTTGAACCAGAACCAGATCCAAGTCACCACGTCCTGACCCCAGGTGCCGTAGGCCCCCGGGGGAAGGAACGCCTCCCAGCCAACCATCCAGTGGATGCTGCTCGCACCAGCGTCCGGTGCAATCAAGACCAACACAGGTACGGCCAGAAGCACCGCCGGGGGAAAGAACACCCACCAGCGACGATCCCGGGACCATACCGCCCACATGGCGGCCAGGGCTACCACGGTTGCGTAGCCGTGGACATGGAATAGCGGAGTCAGCCCGACCAGAGTGCCCACAAACAGCAGCGCCTTGGGCTTAAGGTCCCGCCGGGCCATCCAGAGCAAGCTCGTGCCGATGAGTACGATGCTGATTCCGAAGAGCACCGAGCGCTGGGGCAGAAGGTAGGCGAGAACCGGGTTCGGTAGGTGGTAACCGAGCGGCTGGTTGTTATCCAACTGGTAGGGCAGGTTCCAGGCCGCACTGAGCCCGTGATCAAACACCCTCCCCAGGCCGTCGAAGAACCCGATACCACCCTGAAGCATGAACAGCAAGGGTGCCAGAACCGCCACTGCTCGCCTGTCGGTCAGGCGGAAGATCGCGCAGTACATCACCCCCGGTAGGGCCACCAACATCGCGCCACTGGAGATCACCAAAGCGTTGGGGAGGGTCGAACCCAAGGTCACCAGGACACCGGCCAGAAAATCTATTCCGAACGGATAGGTGAGGCGGTGACCGGTATCGATAAAGAAGGTGGGCGGCTGGTTTTGGCCATAGGCAAACGAACCGGCGAAGGAGAGGTGGGCGGACCAGTCCCCCCAGATATTGATGAAGCCGGCCACCAATCCTCGTCCGTCGATGACGTAGAGCTGGCTGACGAAGTGGAGGAGGTACCCCCACGTGATCACGAGCAACAGGAATAGCGGCAGGGGATTGCCCGCTCGGCCTGGTCGAGCCCAGAGCCTAGACCGGAAATCGCTGACGTCCAGAATGAACTGGACTCTCCCGGACCGAATGAAGACAACTGCCGCCGCGATGGCGACTGCGATCGAGGGCAGTGTGACCTGCCAGACGCCCATCCCAAAAGCCTGGGTGGTCAGAAGGCAGGCCAGAGTGACCGCCATTAACCCGATCACCGACCCGAAGAAGATGCGCTCCTCCAGGGTCAGGAGCAGACCGCTGACGTAGGTCAACGCCAAGCCGATGGCCACCGATCCAAGCAAGAGGAGTAGAACCGCGGGAGTCACCGGCCGAGGCTCTGGAGGGTGGGGATCACGGGTGCCACGTCCGGGACGGTCGGGGACCTAGATCCAACTCGTGAACCACATTTTGGCGTCAAACGGAGGTGGCTTGGGGCCGAAAAGAATCTTGATGACCCCATGGTCGAGTGATCCCAGGAGCCCGGTCGGAGTTGTATTGCCAGTCCCGTAATAAGCCTGGCTAGAAATTGGCAGGGCCGTCCAAACGGGGTAGAACCAGAGGAATCCGATGACCGCCACGGCCAGATAGAAATAGACCACGTCCTTCCCCTGAAGGCTGACGACCAGCGAATGGATCTTTAAGCGCAGGTCTGCCTGGCTGACCTTAGCCAGTACAAACGCCAGCGCCAGGATCATAAAGATCAGACCCCCGAACATGTGGTACAGGAAGATCACCCGAGTGATGTGTGACCACGGGAGGTACTGGGCCAGGAAGCCGACGAGGATCAGCGCCGCCGCGTAACTCCGGTGCTTGAAGATGAAATAGGGCAGTGACAGCACACAGGGGATGCTCGCCCACCAAATGAGTGGGTTCCCCATGTCCGTCATCCCTGCGACCAATTGTTGCCCAGTGACCTGATCGATGCCCAAGCCTCCCGATTGGTAGTAATAGGCAACCGGCCGAATCATGAACGGCCAGGTGTACCAGGCTGACCCATATGGGTGGGTCGCGGTCAGATTGGCGTGGTATTCGTAGCTCTGAACCTGATAGTTCCAAACGTCCATCAAAGTGACAAATTGGCCTCGCTGGAAGAACGGCCACCAGCTCCCGATGTACATCACGGTCGGGAGCAGGATCAGAGCCACAACCGCCAAGGGCAGATAGACGGACCAGTCCACGTTCCCAGGAATGGCAGTCGGAGTTGTCACGTCGCGTCTCCAGGACCACAGCCCGAGCGGGGTCTGGACTTCGAATTCAAGTTGGGTCTTCAACCAGCGACCCAGAGAGAACAGGATCATGGTTCCCAACGCGGCGAGTGCGATCCATTTCGAGGAAACGGCGATCCCGACGGCGATCCCGGTGAGAATCAAGGTCACGATCGACTCTCGGGGCGTGCGGCTCTTGGTATGGAGGTGATAGACCCAGTACGCGAGCATGATGAAGAAGATCGCGATCATGTCGATCATCCCAATGCGCGACTGGACAAAGAACATGCCGTCAAAGCAGCACAAAATCCCTGCGGCGACAGCAAACATGCGATTGCGCCATAGGCTCAGCGCCAACAGGTACATGAGCGGTACAGCCAGGGTGCCGAAGACGGCGCAGGAAATCCTGAAGCCGACAGTGTTGTAACCAAGATCGGCATAGCTCCCCTTTTCCCCCAGGAAGGTGGCTCGGAACCATCCCCAGGACAACTCACCGGCAGCGATCACGGTCTTTGCGAACGGGGGCTCTGGGTCAAAATAGTTGTAGCGAAGGGTGCCAGGCGGAGCCGTCGCGCCCTTGAGGTCCTGCCAGGCGTCACAGGGGAAATAAACCTCGTCGAAGACCTGGCCCGACTGTGCGCAAGGAGCACCAGGTTGACCGCCGGCGTTGTACGGGTAAGCCAATCCACAGAGTGTTCCGAGGTGCCCCTGGGGATCGATTGGAGTGGACTTGACACAGTTTGAAATTGGGGAGCCCTGGCCTGGATGAGCCAGGACGTCGGGAAAAATCGGGCTGAAGAAACGGAAAACGAATGCGACTCCGAGGAGCACTCCCAAGGCGATCAGATCCAAGCGCTCGAGGCCCAGGTACTGAACCAACCAGCCTCTCACCCCGCCGCGGCCAGCCCCCTTGGCAACCAGGACAGGGTCCTCGGCCCGCGCCGGCTCATAGGGGTTGGTGGAATCGTCAACAACCGGCGGTTCCGGGAGCGATTCCGGCTGAGGTGGGTCTGCTTCAGGTGACTTGCCTGAAGGGACAGACCCTTGCCGGCCGGAAGGATTGGGGCTCATCTGGGTCTCCTCCGTCTACGGGCTCCACCCATGTTTCCGGCGCCTCCGCCGGTCTTGGGCAGGTGACCCTCGATGGTCGCGGCCAGGGTCTGGGCGTCGGGCACTGCAAAAGCGGCGACGCCATCGTGGAAATAGCGAGACCCGAGTCTGCGTCCGAATACGTCCTGCTCCTCCCCCCTCAGCCGAACGAACAACGCCAAATGATCGAGGTGAGGCTTATGAAATTTGGTGATGAATTTCTTTCGCTCCGGCGGGAACAGGTCTTGAAGCTTCTGGGCTCGCGCCGACCGAACCGCATCGTAGGGAATCATCAGGGACGATCGGAAAGTGGTGACCCTGATCCCGCTCTCGGTGGCATGGACCGAGCTACGAATCTTCTGATAGAAAAGCGCGGCCAGAACAACCAGCATGATCGGGATGAAGACCAGCCAGAGCAGTGGCGAGCCGGCCTTGGGACCGTTTCTGACCGTTACGTAGGTCATTACCGCCGCATAGACAATCAAGACAAAGGGCCAAAGTAGGCTCTGGCGCCACATCTGGTCGGCGTGTAGCAATGGCTGGCGCAAGTCCGACCTATTATGCCCGGCCTGGACGACTAGGTTTTGGCGGATTTCCAGGTTCGGTTGAGCCGACCCGATGCAAAGCCCTCCAAATCAAGCGCCACAAACGCATATCCGGCTCCTAGAACGGCTGTTGTGACCTCGGTTCGGTTGGCGAACAGCCGATCCAGATCTTCTTCCGGCACCTCAATTCTGGCCACAGTGTCATGGTGCCGGACACGGATCTGGGTAAACCCCAGCGCGAGCAGCGCGGCCTCGGCAGCCTCGATCTGCCGGAGGGCAAGCTCGCTGACCTCGGTTCCATGGGGAATTCGCGAGGAAAGGCAGGCGAAGGATGGTTTGTTCCAATTGGGAAGACCCAATTGGCGGGCAGCGGCGCGGATTTCCGACTTGGTCAAACCGGCTTCAAGGAGAGGGAAGCGAACTCCCCGCCGCACCGCGGATCCGTGACCCGGCCGGTGATCGGAAGCATCGTCTGCGATGGCACCGTAGGCAAGATGTCGAAGCCCCATCCCCGCCGCGATCGGCTCCAAGGTTGAGAACAGCTCTTCCTTGCAGTGGAAGCAGCGATCTGGGTTATTACGCTGGTAGGCCTCAAGTTCGGTCTCATGGGTCTGGACCTCGACGAGCTGGGCGCCCAACTCGCGGGCAAGGAGTCGGGCGTCCTCCTGCTCAGCAGCCGGATAGGCGGGACTGCTGGCGAGAGCGGCGACCGCACCCTCCCCCAACTCCTCAAGTGCGAGTTTGAGCAGGACAGTTGAGTCCACCCCTCCGGAATATGCCACCAGGACCGATCCCAATTCGCGAACGATCGACCGAGCCTGGCGTAGGCCGGCCGTGTTCACGCGGTCAAGCTGCAGCATCATCCCTGGAGGGCGCTCTCAGGAGGCAGTCGTTGGACTGCCCACCGACAGCGCAACTTCATCGGAAGGTTCGACAGCCGGCATGCCACAGAAGACCTCGTAGTCGATCAGCTCGGTCACCGTCGGGCTATCCCCACACAGGGGGCAACCCGCCCGTCTGCGGAGGTTGACGGTGCGAAACTCCATCTCCATGCCTTCGAAAAGGAGCAACCGGCCGGTGATTCCCCGGCCGATGTTGAGCAGGTACTTGATGGTCTCGAAGGCCATCATGCTACCGATGATGCCGGGCAGAACACCGAAGACGCCGGCCTCGGCGCAGCTCGGCACGGCTCCCGGGGGTGGTGGAGTCTCAAAGAGGCAGCGGTAGCAACCGGTTCCACGGCTCGAATCGAACATGGCCAGTTGCCCCTCAAACCGGAAGATGCTCCCGTGCACCAGGGGCTTGCCGGTCAGATGAGCGGCATCGTTGGCGAGATATCGAGTTGGGAAATTGTCAGTTCCATCGAGGATCACGTCATATTCCCGGAAGATCTCAAGCGCATTCGACGAATTGATGTGATCAGTGATCGCGGTCACCTCTACATCCGGATTCAATTCGGCGATGGTTCTAGCCGCGGAATCGACCTTCATGCTGCCGATATCTCCAACCCCATGAAGCAACTGGCGCTGAAGGTTACTGGCATCGACGACATCGAAATCCGCTACTCCCAGGTGACCGACCCCGGCAGCGGCGAGGTACATCGCCGCCGGTGAGCCAAGCCCGCCCGCCCCGAGCAGCAGGACTTTCGAATTGAGCAGCTTTCGCTGGCCACCCCCTCCCACCTCAGGCAGAATGAGATGGCGTGCGTAGCGGGAAACCTGGCTTGGGGTGAAGGTCTGGGCTAAATGCGACATGTTGTAATGCTCTGACTGTATACCGGGGAGGCTTCCCAGGCTATTCCGCGAGCTATCCTGAGTGGCCTGCCGGTCGTTACGGCAGCGGAACCACCAAGATAAGGGGATCGATGGATACCGACTACCTCAACGACGAGCAGATTATCGCCCTCTATAACAGGGTGAGGACCGGCAGGCGCGGCTGGCCAGCGGGTCTTTGGTCTTCGCCCGCGGCTCTCCAATACGCGGTGACGGTCTTCGACTACTGGATCCACAACGTCATGGGGTGGAAAGGCTGGCCTGATGCGCGGGGCAAGGTCAACCCCGTCCTACTTGAAGAACACCGCTTGGCGGAAATCGTGGACGGAGTGTTCGTGCCCGAATTCGGTGACGACTGGTTGGATTTTGAAGTCGTCCTCAACGAGAGCATGCGGCTCAGCGAGGACGGGGAATGGGCCCTGGACCTCAACGACCGTCAGGAGCGAGTTGAAGCGGCCTTCGAGTCAACCTTTGAGAAGCTGGTCGGATCGCCCCAGAGTTCGCCGCGGCTGCTGGCGACCTATCACCGTTTCCGAAACCATCTGTTGCGGATGTGGGGCGCCTTCCAGGAAGCTCAAGCAGAGCATGAGAAGGCCTCCAGAGAGGCGTCCGAACGGTTCTGGACCGGGTTGCGACTGATTCGCTCCACCCGGGGGCATAGTGGCGAAGGCTGGTCGATGGTCAACCAGGAAGAGGAACGGCTGGGTGAGATCTCGATGATCTGGGGCGAGCCCCATCCTTACTGCTTGATAATCCTGGACGATCAACTGGCCGAGGGTGGCTGGGAACAGGTGATCTGGCGCCTGGAGCAAGAGATCCTGGTCGAGGATCCAGCTGTGGTCAGCTATTCGGTCTGGCAGAAGGGGTTCCTCGGGGAGTACTACCGGTGCGGAGACTGCGGCGAACTCCACAGCCAGCTGGACGATGATCCTGCGAGCGACCTGCGCCTGGGAGACCTCGACTAGCGCGTCGGCAGATGGTTCGGCATGCCGGGTAGCGAATCGACCTCCACGGCGTAGGTCACCTCTTCTCTGGTATCGCCGTAATCAATGGTCCACTCCAGTCGAGTACCCGGCGCTGGCAACTCCAGCGGCAGGTCGACCGTCCAGAATCCGAGCGAGGTGTCAATCGAAGTCGCCAGCCTGGCTGTGATGCCGCCATCAACACTGAACCAGACGCCGGCCTGGCGAGGAAGTTGAACGCGGAATTGGCGTCCCTGGGGGATCCTTGAGACGAGATTTCGATGGCTCCAAATCACTGGCGCCTGGGTACAGTCCCGTTCGGCATAGCGACGTTGGACAGGCTCGATCAGATCTGGAGACTGACCCTGCGCAATGGCCGCAAGAAGCTTCAGGTACTGCGCATGTGCGGCACCATAAGGTGCCGCCGAACTGGTCGGACCACCGTGCGACAGCCCCCAACCAGCGACGTCCGGTCCGTCCCAAACCTGCTCCGGTAGCACACCGATCGACCCCCCGAATTGTTCCACCGCCCTGACCAGCCGGGAGGACACCAGGCCGGCGGTAACTCCGTAGGCCGCACGTTCGGCGGTCAACATCGGCCAGCCCCTCCCCAAACCGTCTCCGTCCCAAGGTCGCCCATCCTCCCCATCGCCGTATCGGTCGCCTTCGTAGCGTTTCCATGCTGGGCCATGAGGAGTTTCGACCTTGAGCACCGCGTCGACCGCATCCAGACTGGCGATGACCTTGGGGTCGACCGGAGAGCGCAACCCGTAGCGGACCAGGTCAAGGAACTCAACCCCTAGCGAATGCTGGCCCGCAGCGTCCACAGTCACGTACGCCGCCCTCGGTTTCGAGTAACACCAGGTTTCGATCTGGCTGTTCCAATAGTCGGCAACAGCCTCCATGTGGTCGGAAGCGGCCGGCTCATGCGCGTCCCGGGCGAATTCTGCTGCCACCAGCAACCCAGCCACCGCTACCCCAACGCTTGACGGCGAGAGACGCGCCGCCTGATCCCAACGGTCGAACTCCGTCGCCGGTCCCGTCTCCAGGATCTTGATGGCAGCAGGGCGAATGAGCGTGGGATAGGGATCGAAATCTAGGCGGTCTGCCACGCCGAGGCGCCAGGCGAGCAAGATCGGGAGCGCTAATTGGTCAAGCGCGAGTCCCCGCCAGTGGGTTCCGCCTGATATCCCTGCGCTGATCGGCCATGACCCGTCCTCCGCCTGGAGTCCGACCAGATTGTGGAGGGCTCGCAGGCCGGCATCCGGATCACCGGCGGCTATCAGAGCCGTGGCGATGTGATAGACCTCCCGGGGCCAGACTAAAACATAGGGTCTCTGCAATTCGGGGACCAGGTTGTCCCAAGGAGAGCTGGGCCCAGCGCTGAACGCTCCACGAAAGGTCTTGTCCTCCAGGGCGCGGAGGATCGCGAATGAGGATCGCGCCAACCGACCTCCATCCTCCCCGGTCTGGGCAACCGCAGGGGTCAGATCTGGTTCCCCTGCCGCGGCGGCGGTCAGAGCCTC
>DASZFH010000343.1:0-2636 GCA_035939985.1 Candidatus Dormiibacterota bacterium | reverse complement strand
CCCAGAACTGGGCCGATTCCGTCCCAACTCCATCCCCACGCGGGTTGAAATAAAGCTTGTAGGTCCCCGTCTGGGGCAACAGGGTCGCGTCCACGTAGACTGTCCCGTTCCCGAACGCCCACCCCGAGTTGGTGGTGCCATCCGGGTTGTATAGAGCCACATCCACCGCCTGGCCATTGGCGATGTTGCTCGTCAGGTTCCCTGCCACTTTCTGTCCCGCCGTTCCGCTGAACGTCAGGTACATGTTCTGACCCGGGACGGTGCTCGAGATGCCGGCCTTACCCCCACCCAATGAGAGGGTTCCACTGGCATCCGCCGGGACAGACCAAGCTTTCACGGTCATGGTTCCGGTGCTCGGGTTCTGAGGTACCGCCGTAACGCTGTAGGTGCCGGTGATCGGAAGCAGTATTGGATCCGCCCAGCCGCCGTTGTAGGACAGGAGCAGGCCGCCGTGTGGATCCGTCAAGGTGATGCCAGCACAGCAACCCCCGCTGGACGCCTGATAACTAATTGAGAATGCAACCTTCTGACCCTGGGTGGCATCGAACAGAACAGCACCCGCCGCGCCCGGCGACTGGGCCGCGACCGAGGCTGATCCGTTGAGGGAAAACGAGTTGACGTTGACCACCCCGGCTTGAACGATGAAGTCCTGGCGACTAACCCCCACACCGTGGGGAGTGATGACCGTTATCAGGCCATTGTTCGTGCCGGGCGGGACCAGGGCCGTGATGGATGTCGCGCTGACCGCAGTCACGATCGCGTGGGTGTGGTTGAACATCACGCTGTCGTTCGTAATGGTCGAAGGATCGAAATTAGCTCCGGAAATCGTCACCGGAGTATCTGGTCCGCCACCGGCCGGGCTGAAGGAGTTGATTTGCACTAATGAGTTGAAGGTGAATACAGCCGAGCTCGTGGCCGTGGAAGCCCCACCAGTGACCGTTACTTTTCCGGTGGTGGCCGCCGCTGGGACGTTGGTGGTGATTTGGGTGGAGCTGACCACCTGGGCTGCCGCGATGACCCCGCCGAACGACACCTGGTCACCGGCAGCAAATCCAGTTCCTCGAATGAGCATCGCCGTCCCCGCTCCCCCTGAGCTCGGGGAAAACCCTAAGACCGAGAGCGTGGAGGCGGGGTAACGGGTGATCGAGGTGACATTGCCAACCTGGTCGTAGTTGTAAACCGCGGCGTCGGCGTTGGGATCGACCACGGCTGAGAGGCGACCGGCAGCATCGTAAATATGCGAGATGCCCTCGGAAGATGCGGCCCGAGCGACCGGGGTCGGGCGACCGCTGTTGGTGCCGAATACAAATAGGGCGATCAGGAGAGCGGCCAGTAACCGAGTGCGCATCAATTTAGATCTCCCCAACGTCTAATAGACCTCTTCGGTACGGACCCTGCCGCACAGTATATGGATTCGAGCACGTGGACCGCCGGGCCCGTCTGCGGGTTGTCATTTGGAACGGATAGCACACCCTTTGGGCTAGCCTCACGGCCTGGCCACCTGCCGCCTCGCCGTGTCCGGGTTCCGGACAGATGGCATTGAGCTCGCCCGGGTTCAAAAACGGTCCAGGAAACAGTCATACGATTCGGTCGAAACTCGTTCACCTGTCCATCCTGTTGGCGGCCGCTGAAAGCGCGCTTACAAGTCACTGATTCGGCGCTCGGAGTGCACCGAAAAGACAACGCTTGGCACTGGTTGTCAAGTCAGCGAAGATATAGCCCTCATGAGCGACTTCGCGATTCTGGGTCGGGTGCTTGCTCGGCAGGGGGACCGACTGCTGCCATTGGCAGAGCCCAAGACCAGGGCGGTTCTTGCCGCTCTCTTGATCAACCCCAATCACGTAGTCTCGGCCAACCGGTTGATCGCCCTTGTCTGGGGCCCCAACCCACCCATGTCGGCGCTCAACACACTTCAGGTCCAGATCTCCAAGCTCCGCCGGTGTCTCGGCGAATCTGCCCGCGAGCGGTACGCGCTTGAAACCAGACCGCCCGGTTACATGATCCGGATCGCATCAGATTCGATTGATGCGGGGCAGTTCTTGGCCCTGTCCGAATCCGCCCGCAGCGCAGTGAAGGCGGGTGACCATGGGGCCGCGTTGGACAGTCTTGACTCGGCTCTGGCTCTCTGGCGTGGGGCAGCCCTGGAAGATGTGGACCTCCCCTTCGCGGCCGCTGAGCGAGAGCGGCTGGAGGGACTACGCCTCGACGTGTTGGAGGATCGGTTCGAGGCGCTGACGTCCGTAGGTCGCGAGGGCGAAGCACTGGAAGCGCTGGAGCGAACCGCAGCGATGCACCCCCTTCGGGAACGGTTGCAAGGCCAGCTGATGATCGCCCTTTATCGGTGTGGACGCCAGGCCGAGGCCTCTGCGGTATACCAGCGGACACGCGAACGCCTGGTCGAAGAAATGGGAATGGAACCAGGGCCGCAGCTTCAGGGCATCCTGCGGGGGATTCTGAAGCAGGAGGTCTCGGTTCTCACACCTGCCGTCACCAGTGCTAAGCGCAGCAACCTGCCCATCGCACGGACTCGATTTGTAGGGCGGGCCAGCCAGGTCTTGGAGATCGCCCAGATGGTCCGGGACGGACCCCTGCTCACACTCCTGGGCGCAGGGGGGATCGGCAAAACCCGCTTGGGG
>DASZFH010000342.1:0-3695 GCA_035939985.1 Candidatus Dormiibacterota bacterium | reverse complement strand
GCGGCATGGCCGATCTGCACGCTCACGCTCTCCGGATGGCTGGACTGCGAATCATCGGTCGCACTCCACGCTCAATTCGATCAGGTCGCATGGGGGTCGTTCGCTGAGGTTGTCCTGGACATCGGGGGACTGACCCGTCTCGACCCTGCTGGGAATGCGGCCTTGGACAGCCTCCAGTGCCTCATCAGGACGCACGGTGGGCGGGTGCGGATGGTGGGACCGATTCCGCATGCCCCACATCAAGACTGACGGAACATCACGGCCGACTCCACCAGGTCAGTGGCGGTACCCCTGGAGCGCCCTCGTCGAGCCCTGGGGTTTCAAGTGGTCCATTCGGGGTATCCAAGAGCTCGAGCACTCCACGCCTCTCACGGCGTCGATCGGCAGCCCCGGCCAACCGGGGCTGCGACCGCGTCTGGTGCTAGACCCTCAAATCGCCGATGCCCAACGAATCGGGGCGGTGGTCTGTACCTCTGGCCTCTGGCTCTGCCTCAATGCGAACGACCGGTTCCGAGGTGAACAGATAGGTCCGCAGGTGCCGATCGAGGACGGGGTCATGGCGGCGAAGCCACTCCAGTGTCATCGCGGCATGCTCCTTTTCTTCGTCCCGGTTGTGGGCAAGAACATCGGCGAGCGCCGCGTCCGTCGTGGCATCGACCCGCTGGTCGTACCAGTCGACCGCCTCCAATTCCTCTTGGATCGATGCGATCGCCCGGTGTCGGTCTATCGTTTCCGACGAGAGCCGGTCCTCGGGTTCATGGAGTCCTGCACTTTGAGCCATCATCCTTCCTTCCTGCGGTCCACCCCTCTCTCTCACGGGCTGACCATTCGTTGTGGTGGCCTGACCATTTCTCAGAGCGCAAACTGCGCCCAGTTCAGGAAGCGGCCCGGCCGGGTCGTGTCGGCCAAGCCGCTCTCAGCTGGCCTACCACACGGAGCCACGCGCACAGTCGCGGATCCAATCGGCCAGGGCAGCCAGTGGGCCGATGATTGTGTTGGCGACTGGTTCAGCACCAGCCTGCGGACGCGGGCGATTTGGAGCGGTGTCCCTCACCCGCGCATAGAGGCGACCGAGCTCGATTCTCTCCAGTTGCGGGAGGGCGACAGCAACAAGCGGAAGCACCTCGGCTTCTTCGCGTTCCGAGTGTTCAAAGACTGTCGACCAGAGGTCCGCCAGCTCTGGCTGGAGGACAGCCGGATCGAAGCCGACCCTCTCCAAGCGGTAGAGCCGGCTTTCGATCTCGGATTGTTCGGAGAGGCGAGGTTCAGCGAGCTTGCCATCGTGCACCCCGTGGAGTGCGGGATAGAGGGCAATCTCCTCCGCCACCTCATGCCTGATCAATCGAGTGGCCACATCCGAGAACAACTCCGGGCTCGCGTCACCCCGGCGGACCAATTGGGCGAAGTCCGCGTTGATCGACCCATGGTCCTGCTTCACCATCGCCACCACATCCCTACGATCCACGCTCCGACCCCCTTGATCTGCCTAGTGCATTACCACCCTGCGCCGGGGGGCAAACCTCTCAATCGGTGGAGTGAGCGCACCTCCCCGTGGACCAGAGCGCTGGCCTGGAATCCTGTTCCCGGAACGAGGCTTCTGGCTCCATTCTGGCAACCCACCCGTCCAGAGCCTTCGGCGCCAGGCGACGAGGCCCGCGACGCTGGCGATGGCCTCTTGTCTGACCAGGCCCGCCTCAACCCATGTTCGCCCCGATGTTGGAGGGGCCGGGCGATCGTGGTCAGCGTAGGCCCCGGGGACGGTACTGAACACTGATGCGGGGCCCTGCTCGGGCCATCTTGGGGACGGAGTGCTCCCACGTCCGTTGGCAGCTGCCGCCCATCACCAGGAGATCTCCCCCGCCGACCAGGTAGCGCCGACTGGCGCCTCCCCCTTTGGCTCTCAGAAGGAGTCGCCGCGGCGAACCCAGTGAGACGATGGCGATCACGGGATCTTCCACGGTCTCCCGTCCGATCGTGTCGCTGTGCCAGGCGACACTGTCCCGCCCGTCTCGATAGAGGCACAGGCCGGTAGTGCTGAACTGTGCGCCCGCCTCGCCTCTGTAGTGATCCAGAAGCGCCAGCCTGGCCTGGTCCAGGGCAACGGCGGGCAGCGGATCCTCTTCTCCGAAGAAGGCAAGGAGTCGAGGAACATCGACGAGCCTGTCGTACATCGGACGCCGCTCTGACCGCCAGGGGACCGCAGCCAGCAACTCGTTGAACAGCGAATCTGCCCCAGCCATCCACCCGTAGCAAAAATCCACCCAGGCGCCACACCCCAGGTGCGTTCGCTCGAAGGAGAGGTTGAGGGGCCGCGGCCCAATCCTCTCGCCCCCTCCGAACAACGACCCCTGCAAAACCACCATCGACAGCCGATGGTACACGAACACCTGTTCGTATGCTAGAGGGGGATCGGTGCTGGTTTGTCCGATTCGACCGGAGCTGAAGAGGGCACCAGGGACCAAGACACCAGGGACCAAGAGAAGAGTCCGTTCACCGGCGAGAGAGTCTGGGTATGGTCGATCGTGGATGGATGTGTGGACATACTCACTGAGGCCAAGTGTCGATTCGGTGCGACTTAGCCGACGGCTGATACGCGGAGCGCTGGCCACCTTCGATATCGACTTCATAGAAGACGCGGCCATCCTGACCGACGAGCTCGTGGCCAACGCCATCATCCACGGCGAACCTCCGATCGGGCTGAACGTGAGGACCGACGAAGAGACGCTCTCCGTCGCCGTGACCGACGGCGGCGCCGGCACTGCAGAGCCCCGGCCGCTCGATCCAAGCGCAGAGCGCGGTCGAGGTCTCACAATCGTCGACAAGCTGTCAGATGCGTGGGGGGTGACTGACCTACCCCAAGGAAAATGTGTGTGGTTCGAACTCAAGCTCAAGAGGGTGATGAGCGAGGTCAGGCACGGGCTTTGTTGATGCCCCACCTCAATTCATTGGGGCTGGTCCTCCCATCACGTCTGTTCCTCAACATCGTGAATTGTCCGAGGATCGCCCAGCTCCGACCCGGGATCCCGAGCCTCGCCCTTTTGCTGGGTCTTCTCAGCGCCGACAGGGCCGGGGTCTCGTCCCGACCAGGTGCTTGACGGGTCGCTGGCAGGAAACGTCTCTTTCAACATCTCATCCAGGTACTCCTCGACGCGTGGGTCCGTCTCAGATTCCGGATTCGCCCATTCCATCTCGGCTCTCCCTGTCACAAGATCGGCATCCCCCGGTTCGATTCAACTACCTCCCCAGGTCCGGCACAAGCAGTTGCTCAGGCCTTGGCTCACCACCACAACGGCGACATCGGCGATCCGTTTTTCGCCGGATTCCTCGGCCGCACCGGACTGCCGTCATTTTGCCCGCCTCACCGCCAGGAGGGCCACATCGTCGGCTCCTCTGTCATCGGTCATGAGTTCAGCGAGGAGGTGGTCGACGAGAGCGTCCGGATCTCGATGCTCAGGTGCGGCCGCAGCTTGAAACAGCAGATCCATTCCCTCATCAGGATGCCGATGGCGACGCTCCACGAGCCCGTCAGTGAACAGCACCAGCGTCTCCTCATCGAGTGAGGCGGCCATCTCTTGAAAGCAGGCGTCCCCCACACCAAGCGGAGGACCAGGCCGCACGTTCATACTTCGCACTCCGCCGGATCCAGCAGCAATCGGTGACGGATGGCCCGCGGATGCCAGCCGCAGTAGACCAGA
>DASZFH010000341.1:0-8144 GCA_035939985.1 Candidatus Dormiibacterota bacterium | reverse complement strand
GCGATATCGGTGAGGAATCGGTCAAGACCCTTGGCGGGCGGATGCCGGTCGTAGTCGCGAGCCATCTCCCGCAGGTCCTCAAGGTTGTCTATTCGAGACTTGGCGGCGGATGTCCCATCCTCATAGTGGGAGGCGAGGTTGCAGTGCCGGATCAGAAGCTGGATCAACTCGGCAGGCCGCCGCTGGCTGAGTTCAGCAACGATCGGGGCGACCTGGGCGTAGAACCCGGCCAAGGCTTGTGCGGCCTCGGCTCGCACGTCCGCCTGGTTGGGCTGGGAGCACACCTCGAGGATCGAGACTCCGCCGTCGACGGCTGCGGCGATCGCGGCCTGTGCCGTCTTGTCGGAAATCCTCCTCTTGGGTACATTGGCGATGCGGTCAAAGCTGACCGCGTCGGAGGGGTTGGAAAGAAAGCGCAGATAGGCGATCGTGTCCTTGATCTCGCGGCGATCCCAAAATCGAAGCCCACCGACCAGGTGATAGGGGATCCGGCGCTCCATCATGGCCCGCTCGAAGCTGCGGGATTGAACATTGGTCCGAAAGAGGATGGCGAAATCGGAGTACGGGCGAGCTTCGTCGGTAGCCACCCTCAAGATCTCGTCGCCGACATAGGCTGCTTCCCGATCGTCGTCTGGGGCGAGCAACAACACTGGTCGCCGGCCTTGGTCGCGGGATGTCCAAAGGCGCTTATCGGTCCGCTCGGGGTTCTTTGAGATCACCTCATAAGCCACATCCAGGATGACCTGGGTCGAGCGGTAATTCTGTTCCAGCTTGATCACCCGGGTGGTGGGGTAATCCCTTTGGAAATCCAGGATGTTGCGTACGTCGGCCCCCCGGAACGCATAAATGCTCTGGTCGTCATCCCCGACCACGGTCAGGTTCAGGTGCTCACCGCTGAGCAGGCGGAGAAGCTCGTATTGAGACTTGTTGGTGTCTTGGTATTCGTCAACGAGGATGTGGTCGAATCGGGAGCGCAGGTTGGCCAGGCAATCAGCGTCCGAGCGCATGAGGAGGACCAGGTTGAGGATCAGATCGTCAAAATCCATCCCGTTCGATTCCTTGGCCAGGACCTGGTACCGCTCATAGACAACTCGAAGGACTTTGTCAGCCGCCTTTCGGCCGGGGATTTCGCTCGGGGTGAGGAGGTCACCCTTGGCCTTTGACATGGCGGCCAGGAGTTGGTTGATCTGATGTTTCTTGGGATCCAAATCAAGATCTGAGAGAGTTCGCTTCATGATCGATTTGGAGTCGTCCTCGTCGAAGATGGTGAAGCCCGCTCGGTAGCCGAGAGCATCGGTGTTTCCCCGCAGCATGCGAATCGCGATAGCGTGGAACGTGCCGATCCAAAGACCTTGCGGGGTGGTGTCGAGCAGATCGCGGAGCCGGGACTTCATCTCCTTGGCGGCCTTGTTGGTGAAGGTGAGGGCAAGTATCCGGCCCGGATCCACACCACGGTCCCGGATCATATGAGCGATCCGCATGGTCAGGACCCGAGTCTTGCCGCTGCCGGCCCCCGCAAGGATCAGCAGCGGGCCGCTTTGATGCTCGACCGCCTGGCGTTGAGGATCGTTGAGGGAGGCGAGGTCCAAGGATTGGGAATCATATCGCTCAGACCGGTTGGGGCAGGTACCGAGCCGACGGAATATCCCTCCCCAATCCACCGTTCTCTATCCGTTATTGGCAGTGGTTGGTTGGAGGTCTTCCCAATGTCAGACTCGCAAATGAGAGCGGTCCGCTTTCACGAATATGGTCCCCCCACGAATCTGGTGGAGGAGACGATAGATCGGCCCAAGCCAGGTCCCGATGAGGTGTTGGTCCGAGTGGAGGCAACTGGGGTACATCCTTTCGACTGGAAGGTAAGAAAGGGATATTTCAAGGATTTCATGCCCGTATCCCTGCCGCATATTCCGGGGGTCGATCTTGCGGGTGTGGTGGCGGCCGTGGGTCCAGGTGTCGAAGCTTTCAAGCCTGGAGACAGGGTTTATGGGAATGGTCGGGAGACCTACGCCGAGTACGCGATCAGCGACCAGGGAGCTCTGGCGCAGATGCCCAAGAACCTTACTTTTGAGCAAGCGGCAGCCGTGCCGCTGGGAGTGGCCACCGCGTGGGTTGCGCTGGACGCAGCCGGTCGCGAGAGCCGACGTCTGTTGATCCACGGGGGCGCTGGGGGTGTCGGCGCGTTCGCGGTTCAGTTGGCCCTGATCCGCGGAGCGGATGTCATCGCTACAGCATCAACTGCCAATGTCGAGTTTCTGCACGGACTGGGAGTGGCGACCGTTATCGATTACAGCCAAACCCGGTTCGAGGACACGGTCAGCGGTGTAGACGCCGTCATCGATACCGTCGGCGGCGAGGTCACGGACCGTTCTTGGGGTGTTTTAAAGCGCGGAGGGATACTGGTCGCGATGGCCGGGCCCCCTTCGGAGGAGAAGGCGGCCGAATACGGGGTCCGGACGGCTTCCATTCAAGGCCGCGCAACCACCCAGATGCTTACCCAGGTCTCCGAGTTGATCGAGTCAGGTCGGTTGAAGGTTGAGCTTGCCAAGGTTTTCCCACTGGCCGAGGCAGCCAAGGCTCACGCCATTAGTGAGTCCGGGCACGGACGCGGTCGAATTGTGCTCCAGCCATAGAGGGTCTTCCCGCCCGGGTAATCACCTCGTGGTGATTGACGACGGAGGGCGATCGAGGGTGTACCAGAGGCCGTCGTTGGGATCGACATAGGCTTGCGCACCCTCAACCCACAACTCCCGAGTCCCTGACCCAAACGTCCCCCAGTAGCCGTCCGAATCATTCCAAATGCCTTGAGGCATGCCTACCCAGGGTTGGCGAATAACCAGCTCTCCCAATTGACCTCGGACGCTGTTGCCGTTGTTATCAACAACGTCCGCGGCCACTCCCGGTCCAGGTCCGGCAAATGAGGACTGACGCATGGGGGCGAGGACGTTGCCACAGACCACTGCTCCGGAGCCGGCCCTAGCGGCCCGGTAGTTGATGATGGGTATCCGGCCCCCCCCGACCTTTTCAAACAACCAATGGAACGCTTCCAAGTCCCAGGTTCCATTGCTGCCGACCAGAACCCGAAGCTTGGAAAGGTCGTGATTTGCCGGGAGTTCGGGGCCTCCCCTCATCACGGGGCCGATCACGTCCGCCGTGACCCCCAATATCGTCACCTCATAATCGGCCACCATGCGCCAGAGTCGATCCGGGCGCGGATGGTTGGCCGGCCCCTCGAACAGAACCAAGGTGGCCCCCAGCAGCAATGCGCCGTAGATCAACCCGGGGTCCGTTGCCCATCCGAACTCGGAGACCCACATGACGTGATCGTCAGCGCCGACATCAAAGCCGTGAGCGAGGTCGAGGGCCGCCTTGACCGGCAATCCACTGTGGGTGTGGATCGCACCGCGGGGCGGGCCATCGTGGCCGGCTGGATAGATCAGGATCAGGGGGGATTCGGAGTTGACCATGTGAGTTGAGGCCGATTCCGGCTGGTCTTCCAGCAGCTGCTCCCAAACCAGATCGCGACCATGCTTCCAGGGGACTTCCCGCATCAGGGTTCGATGCATGATCACGTTCTTGACCTGGGGACAATTCGTGAGCGCCCGGTCGACAACCTCTTTCATCGCCAGTACGGAGCCTCGCTGAAGACACCCGTCGGCGCATATCAGGAAGGTCGCGCCGCTGTCGTTGAGACGCATGGCGATGGCATCGGAACCATAGCCGGCGGAAAGCGGGACAGCCACGGCGCCGATCTTGGCGCAAGCCAGGAGTGAGACAGCGGCGGGTGGCCCGTCGGGGAGGAAGAGTCCAATCCGATCCCCTGGGCCGGCACCCATTTTGATCAGGGCTCCACAGAGTCGAGCCACCTCAGCGGCCAACTCCTGATAGGTCAATCCGGTCAGTCGGCCGGTCTCCGACTCGTGGGCCAATGCCAGCTTGGCCCAGGCCGCGGTGCCCCGATGGTTGTCCAGGCAGCTGTCAGCGATGTTGAGGCGGCCGCCTGGGAACCAGAGTGTTGGGTGAGGGCCTTGGGATCTGTCCGCCACCTGCCGATAAGGCTCCGCGAAGGTGATCCCGAGTTCGTCGATCGCCGCATCCCAGAACCAATCAGGGTTCGCCGTCGAGCGCTCGTGTAACTCGGCCCAGTCGGCGATGTGGTGCTGGTTCATGAACCGCCGGAGCCGGCTTCGCTCGATTACCTCCTTGGACGGGCGCCAGAGGATGTCGCCAACTGCAACCGGCTGCATCCGGTTCAGTCTAGGTTGCCGCCGCCACGGCACCGGTGGCTTGGTTGCTGGGGGCGAGGAAACACGAAGACACGGAGGGGGCGAAAGGGCACGGAGGCGGGAATTGGTTTTGGGTCACGACCCGCCGAGTAAATCCAAGCTCGGGTCTGGTTCAGGCGCTTGGGCTGGCAGCGCTCCCACCCCATTTTCCGTCTCCGTGCGTCTTCGTTTTCCTTCGTGCACTTCGTGTTCCCTCGTCAAAATCGCTGGGAACGAGGAAACACATGTGTTCCCTCGTCAACCACCGCCCGAATCGGGCCATCCCGCATCCCGGACCGAATCGAACATGCGTTTCCAAAAGGCCCTGCGATTGCTAAAGTGACCTCCCTATGGGGGGATCATCCGGTCAAAGCCGCAGCCTGTCAGGTCTCCTTCCAACGGTCATCCTGGCTCGAGACCAGGCTGAGGTGGGGAGGTTGCTGGTGAGGGCCGCTGCCCTCGACGACCGTGAGTTGGAACGATTCCTTGCCGGCCTGACCCACCTCGTCAGGAGTGGATCCGAACGGCTCAGCGCGGCTGAGGTGGAACAGGTTCTCGAAGCAGCCTCGCGGCCTCCTGCTTGAGTTCCCAATAGTTCGACCAGGCAGCTTCCATCTCTCCCCACCGCTTCGCAATTTTCCCTCCGCATGCGGCCTCACGACGAACTTGAGCGTGCGTGTAGAGCCAGCGATGGAGGGCTCGCTCAACGGTGGCCTCGATCATTTCGCTCCAGGTCAGCCCGCACGCGGACTCGCCGTCGGGAGGCAGCACCAACATCTTCCAAGATGCTCCGCGTACCCGCCGAACCAGAGGTTGGCCCGCGCCGCGCCCGGCGTGGGATCTGGCCGCGATCGCTCTGGGGTTGCCACTCATCAGCCGCGCTTGAACGGCCAGGACCAAATTGTGAGCCGCTCTCAGGGTTGCCGGAGCCACCGGCGGCTCCCGGTCCAGGCGAGCTTGTAATGCCGAGATACCAGCTTGTAGGCTGGCCGGGACCAGGCTTCGGTCGGCAAGGCGTAGCTCTTCAACCTCGCTCAGGAGATCGTCTGCGACCCTCAGCAAGTGTCTTCGTCTCGCGTCGGGATCGAGAAGATCCAAGAGGTCGGATTCGGTCTCGATGAAGGTGGCCACCGTTCGCAACCTATCGGTCGCTCAGGCAGGCGGCAACGACCTCCAAACCCCGGTTAAGACCACAGTCAACTCAGGCCGTCAGGTGTGGGCCGACCTTTGTCCGTCACATGTCCGGTTGTCCGCCGGGCTTGCAGGTGAGATGCCTTAAACTCGCGCCGAGGAATACGTTGAAGATTGTCGTCACGGTCAAACAGGTTCCGGACCCGAACGTGCCCGGGCACCTTGAGTCGGACAACACGCTGGCTCGCGACGGCGAGGTGACCTTGGATTCTGGCGACGAATCGGGGATCGAGATCGCTTTGCGGATCAAAGAACTCGGCGAGGGAGAAGTGGTTCTGCTCTCAATGGGACCTGCAGGCGCTCGGGATGCCATTCGCAAAGGACTCAGCATGGGTGCGGATCGGGGCATCCTGATCACAGATCCCAACCTGGCCGGTGCGGACGCACTCCTCACCGCGCGGGCCTTGGCTGCTGCCGTTGCGATCGAGCAGCCCGACCTCGTGGTCTGCGCGACCGAGTCCTACGATGGCAGCTCGGGTATGGTTCCGCCAATGCTGGCGGAACTGTTGGGGTGGCCTCAATTGACCTTCGCCAAGTCACTTGAGATCGCCGACCAAATCGCTCGTGTCCATCGCCAGACCGACACCGGCTATCAAGTGGTCGAGGCCCCGATGCCGGTGGTGGTGACGGTCACCGCCGCCATCGCCGAACCTCGCTACGCCTCACTGCGAGGAATCATGGCCGCTCGAAACAAAGAGGTGAAACAGTTCAACCTTACCGAGCTCGGCGTCGACCCAACCGGACCGGTGGAGTCGATCGATCGAGTGGAGCTTGCTCCCCCTCGTTCCCCTGGCGAAATCATGGTTGAGAACGGCACGGCGGCTGACCGAATCGTTGCTCTCCTACGCGGAGCGAAGGTCGTTTAGATGGCGGCGTCAATCTGGGTTTACGCAGACCAGGTGGATGGCAGGCCGGCGCCCATCGCCCTTGAGGTCCTAACCAAGGCACGCGAGATGGGGGAGGTTGACGCGGTGGCACTGGGTCCAGGAGCGGCAGCGGCGGGCCCAGAGCTGGGACGGCACGGCGCGGCAACCGTCTACGCGGACGAGGGTTCGGATTACAGGGAATTCTTGGCCGAGCCGGCAACCGAGGCGCTGGCCCAATTGGTTGCCCTGCATGGGCCTGACCTGATGCTGTTCGGTGCAACCAACGATTCCCGGGACGTGGCCGGACGACTGGCCGCTCGCCTGGGGGTTGGTGTGATCGCCAATGCGGTCGATATCGACGCTGGTCCAGACGGCTTCCAGATCACGGTCCCCTATTTCGGTGGCACCCAATTGGCCCGCGTCCGGGGCCTGAAATCGCCAATCATCGTCCTGGTCCGACCCAAGTCGTTTGACGCCAGTCCAAGTGGTGGGTCGGCCAGCGTTAAGGTGATGAACTTGAACGTGAATCCCGGCTCTCGTCGAGCCCGGATCACTCAGCGAGTCGAGGCGGCCTCGGAGAAGGTCAGCTTGGAGTCCGCTCGGGTGGTGGTGAGCGGTGGCCGTGGAATGGGGGTGGCCGAGAATTTCACCCTCCTTGATCAGCTGGCCGACCAACTGGGAGGAGCGGTCGGAGCTAGCCGGGCGGTTGTTGACGCGGGGTGGGTACCTTATTCGACCCAGGTCGGTCAGACCGGCCAGACCGTGCGGCCGGCCGTCTACATCGCTTGCGGGATCTCCGGTGCGATGCAGCACACGGTGGGAATGAAGCATTCCAAACTGATCATCGCCATCAACAAGGATGCCGACGCCCCGATCATGAAGCTGGCCGATCTCGGGGTGGTTGGCGACGCCCTCGAGATCCTCCCCAAGTTGATCGCGGCTGTTGCTGCCGCACGGGGATAGCGGTTCGGTTTGAGGGCGCGCCGCGGGTCGCTTTCGCTAGCCTCTTAGGGTGGCAATTTCTGAGACTCGGCAGTTCGTCTCGTACACGTTCTACAAAATCGACCCGTCATGGCGCCGTTTGGACGCGAATGCTCGAGAGCGGGGTCGGGAGGAGTTCAAGGCTGTCATCGCCGAGTTTGCCCCTTCGATCTTCATCAAGTCCTACAGCTTGGCTGGAACCAAGGCGGATTGCGATTTCATGCTCTGGAAGGCCGCCTTCGAAGTCGAGATCTTCAACAAGATCGAGGCTGAACTCAACCAGAGTGCTATCGGCGGATACCTGAATCGTTCCCATTCCTTCCTCTGCACGCTGCGCCGGTCGGTCTATCTACCGGACGGCGACCACGGCCAGCGGCACGGCACCCAGTTGAAGGTCAAAGTGAGCCATGGCAAGTACCTCTTTGTCTACCCCTTTGTCAAGACTCGGGCCTGGTATGGGTTGCCCGCCGAGGAGCGCAAGGTGATGATGGAGGAACATTTCGAAATCGGGCATCGCTACCCGGAATTCGAACTCAACACCGCCTACTCTTTCGGGCTGGATGACCAGGAGTTCGTGGTGTCGTTTGAAGGGGATAGTCCGCACCGTTTCCTAGACTTGGTGATGGAGCTCCGAGGTAGCCGCGGGTCGGCCTACACCCAGCGGGATACTCCAACCTTCATGTGCATCGCCATGCCTTTGGATGAGGTTCTGAGCCAGGCCGGGTAGGGCGGCGAGGGGCGTGTTCGGCGAGCCCGAGGCGTTGGGCTGAGGAAGCTGGAAGAATGAGGCGGTGCAACCTGGCGAGACGCTCCTTCATTACCAGGCCCTGGAGCAGGTCGCGGC
>DASZFH010000340.1:0-4206 GCA_035939985.1 Candidatus Dormiibacterota bacterium | reverse complement strand
CAAGACCACTCTGTTGCGGGTGCTGTCCGGGATGGTCCCATACGACGAACAACTGCTGGTGATCGAGGACTCCGCGGAACTTCACCTCGAGCTTGATCGGGGCGACGGACGCCGCTGGCATCCTCACGTCCAGCACGTGTGCACCGTTATCCCCACGGCCAGCGGCGAGCGAGGGGTCAGCATGAAAGACCTGGTCCGGGCCGCGCTCCGACTCCGGCCGAACCGGATCATTCTGGGCGAAGCTCGGGACGCTTCAATGTCGGACGTCTGCATGGCCGCCTCCACTGGGCACGACGGTTCGATGGTCACCCTGCACTGTGACGACGCGGCCCAGGGAGTCCGCAGGGCGGCCGAGTACGTGATGATGTCATCCGATTTCGCCGGCTCGTCCAACTCCGAAGAACTCGCATTACGCCGGGTCCATCAGGCCTTCGATCTAGTCGTTCACCTCTCCGAGGAGGCTGCGGGCCGCCGCAAGGTAACTGGATTAGTGGCTGTTGGTCGAACCCCAGGGAGCTTGCGTTGGATCTATGCCCCAGATTCCGGCGGGCGCCTGGCTCGAGAGACCCGACTGATCGGTGATCTGCCGCCCAACCTTCGAGTCAAGGTAGAGCCGCATTTGAGTGGAAACGAGGTTCCGGGGGTGTGAACCTGCTGTTCTTCCTGATCCAGTTGTTGGCGATCACGAGTGTGGCTCTATTGGCAGGGGCATTGCTATCCGGCTATCCCCTTGGCACGGCGGGCGAAACCTTGGGAGTCCGGGTCCATCCCTATCTGGAGCATCAGCGAGATCGGGCCGCCGCTCTCGGTTGGGACCTTCGCTCGTGGATCGCAGTCCGCCTGACCGCAGGTCTGGCCGGCGCCTGCTTGTCCCTTTTGATTGGCACCCCGTTGATGCTGGCCGGAGGCTTGGCGATTGGCTTTTTGGGGGTGCCATGGTACCTGAACGCACTCGCCACTAGTCGGAAGCTAAGAATGGAGCGGGCGCTCGTGGTTGTGGTTCGCACGCTCGTCGAACTCATCACAACCTCCAATCAGACGATCGACCACGCCCTGGTTGATCTGGCGACCAATGCCGACCCCATCCTGGCCACCCAGCTGCACCCCCTGATCGAGACGGAGGAATCAATCCGGGTACGGCTTATTCAGGTGGCCGGCCGTTTTCGCAGTCCGATCGCAACCAGGCTCTGTGTCGATCTACTCCTATCTCTGGAGAGCTCCCCGGCCGCCTTTGTGGAGCAGGCTAAAGAGATCTTGATTCCACAACTGGAAGACGATCTGAGAATTCAGGAGCGTAATTACGCGGCCATGGTCGGTGGTCGCACCAGCAGCCTGATCGTGGCCGGACTGATGGTGGCGACGCTGATTGCCGTGATGCACGTTGATTCTCTGCGCACGGCCTATTTGACTGGGACGGGTCAAGTGGTGATGGCGATAATCTGGCTGAGCGTCTTGGGAGTTATCTGGACGATCGGATGGATCACTCCGTCAGTACCGCTGGTGCGCTGGGATCTGGACGAGCTAAAGAACCAGATGGAACGCCGGTATGCCTGATCCCATCTGGCCGGCAGTCATCGGAGTGAGCGGAACCGCGACCCTTTACCTCCTTTGGCGACTTGGAGCCTTAACTCAGACCTCGGCCGCTGCCTGGGCCAAGATTGGGCGCCATCACGGATTGGTAGATCCCCGGCCGGTGTCCGAACGGCTGGCGGACAGCCTGCCCGTTCTACGCCGGCTATACCGCGAAGCCAATGTTCCCCGCCTGCTCGCGATTGCGGGGCGGGTGGAATCTGGGACGGCTTGGGCGCTTCATTGGGCTGCTGGCGCTTCGCTGATCGCCGCCCTTCTGCTGGTTGTCGACTGGTTGGCGGGCCGACCAGGCCTGGCCTTCCCGCCCCTGGTGCCCCTCCTTGGAGGTGGGTTATGGGGAACGATCGGCTATCTCCGCCTCCGAATTCAAGCTCGTGATCGGCAGGCGAATCTCGAACGCGCCCTGAGCCAATCGCTGACCGAAATGGCGATTCTGACCCATAACGGCCAGATGACCGTTGAGGCCGCGGTGGAGTTGATTGCCAGGGCTCAATCCGACAAAGTCCTCTACCTGCTGATGAAGGACGAGGGCTGGCGTCAGTTGGTGGACATGGAGAGCGGAGACGCCGATATCGGGCTCCTCAGCACGCCGGCCATCTACGAGCGAATCGGGATCGACTACGAGGTCCCGATGTTCCGCTTGTTGGCAAGCGGGATGACCAGGATGAACGAGAAAGGTTTGCCCGGGCGGGTGATGTTGACCAACCTGGCACGCAGCGTCGGGGAAGCCAAGCTGGCAGAACTCAATGTCCAGAGCGAGCGGGCCAGGGTGCGTATGACGATTCCGATCGGGCTCATGGTCATCCCCCTCTTGATCCTGATCGGGTACCCGTCACTGGTTGCGATCGCTGGTGGCTTCAGCCATTGAGTCATTTGCTTCGAGCTGGGGTGATGGTGGTGGTGACCGGTGTTCAGGTCGCCGCAGCGGTCGCTGTCCTCGGCCGGCCCGATTTTGGACTGGGAGCGGATTTTGTTCTGACCACATCGCCGACCTCGGCCTCCACCCTGGCGGCTATCCAACTGATCATCTGGATGATGGTCGCGTCTACGTGCGTGCTCACCCTGCTACCGGTCGCCCCCTTGATTCGTTCCAGTCTGGGTCGGGTGCGGGCGACCAAGATCTGGGCCGTCGCCGTTTTCGCTACCGGAATGATCGTTTTCGGCGGTGGTGCCTTCCACCACTATTCGTCGCAGTCTCTGTCGATGGCCGGCGGGTCGCTGGGTGAGGCAAGGAGCGAGCTTGACCGCTGAGGAATCCCCCAAAGATCAGCCTCGCCATCTGGGCGCGCCCTTGCGGCGGCCAGCGGGCTCGTACAAGAACGCCCATCATCAATGGCTCCAAACGACCCTGGCCAGCGGGCAGGCGACTCCATCACAGGTCGGCAGCATTCCACCGCAGAGCGGCGGAGCAGCGGTAATACACCATCTGCCAGATCCGATAGCCCTGTTGGCGGGCGAGGACAACCCGGTTGTGGTTGCCGCCGGCACCCCACCACCTCTCAGTCGAATTCTTCCGGTAGAGAGGACCCAAGGTCCTGATCTTAAGGTTATGCCCACTGCCTTGCCCGATCAGGGCCACCGCGGCCGCTTGAACCGTTCAGACATCCTCGGTGTCGTCAAACATTCCGAGTCCGCACCCGGCCAGCCTTGGTTGCGGGAGCTGGTGGAACGAGGGTTGACGCGAATGCGCCGCAAGGATCCCACGCCGATTCCTTCGGAGATCGGGGACATGATGCTCGGGCTGCTGCCCGCTCCGGTGATTGCGGTCACCTCGCGCAAAGGGGGAGTAGGGAAGACCGCGATCGCGGCTGCATTGGCGCAGGTCCTGGGCTACGCCGTCAGCGAAACCTCCGGGACCGCGGCGATCGTCGACCAGAATATCGGCAACGCTGATCAGTGGGGCCGGCTGGATGTTGCTGAGAATGCCTACACGGTGCGCGACCTGATGACCGCTCTGGAGGCCGGCTGGAATCTTCCGGCAGCTCCAACTTGGGCCTCCACCCCAGCTCTGGCCGTGTATCCGGAATCCCGCCAGGCAGCCGAAGGGTATCCTCCCGGACTGATCAAGCGGTTTTCGGGACACCTGCGCGACCGTCATGTGGCAACGGTGGTCGACCTGCCCAACCGGCTGCCGGCGTATACATCAGCAGAGGCGGCGATTTGCGCCGGCTGGGTTGAGGTGGCTGACCTTGTCCTCTTACCGACCACTGACGACCCCAACGCCCTCACTGGAGTTCTCGACTATCTCGCGGCGCCAAGCCTTGAGGGGAAATCAGTCCTCGTGCCCTACATCGTTTCCAACCTTCGAGATGTGCGCGAGAACCCGAGGGTCCTGGAGATGCTGCAGATGATCGCGAGGCGGGTACGGGGAGTAATTCACATTCCCAAGAGCGAACAGGCAACTCTGGCCATAGTCCAAGGACGCCCGATCCTTGATGCCGCCCCGGAATTGCGAGATGCCTACCTCAATCTCGGCTTGACCGTGGTCCGGACCCTGGTTGCTGACCGCAAGCGAGACCGTGGAATCCGCTGAACAGCTTCGTGATCCCGCGGAGACCTCTCTTCGGGTCAACAAAGGCATGGCTTTGTGCGTGGCGCTTATCCACGACCTGGGAG
>DASZFH010000339.1:0-5330 GCA_035939985.1 Candidatus Dormiibacterota bacterium | reverse complement strand
CCAGTATTGGCCCCGTCAGACACTGTCAGGGACGACCCCTTGCGAGTCAACGCCACCAGGAGGTCACCACCACGGACGCTTCTGACGGTGACCGCAATGGATGAGACCGACGCGGCAGATTGCAGCCCCGCCCCATAGTTGGTGCCGGTATCCCCACTGGTCTGGCCCGTGTTATTGGTGCTGCCATCGCTGCTGTGGTCGATGTGAGCGATGACGCCGCAGCCGCTGTCGTACCAGAAATTGAGATCGGCCGTGGCGCTGCCGGTGTTGCCGGTGGTCCAGTAGTTGAGGTCGAAGGTCGAGCTCGACAGGACCGTCTGGGAGCTTCCCAACCCTCCGCCAGGGCTCCAGTTGCCCCTGCTGCCCACTGTTGTGGCATCCACCGTCTGGGCAGTGGTGCCACTGCTGGCGGTCCCGTCCATGAAGTTGTTGTTGTGGAGGTAGAACTGGGTGCCACCGGTGGCCTTGACCCCCGGAGCGTTCCATGCGGCCACGCCGAGCCCGCCCAGGCTCAGGACCATGGCGAAGATCACCATCCACGCCCAATGCGCGGGCGAGTGGCGCCGGAGCGGTTGCAGTGAGCGGAACTGAGTCGGTACCACCGACCCCGCCACCGCAGCCAGCCCCATCAACCTCCGCCTCCGGTTGTACAGCCACGCCGACAGCCGCTTGAACTTGCCCAGGTGGCTGACCTCGTCCGTCACCCTCCCCGTCTTCGGCGTCCGGTACCACGGCCCCTCCTTGTGTTCGAAGAACCCTTTCAGCGATGCCCACGCCTGGAACGGCACCAACATGTACGACAGCCCAATGGCTCCAAACACCCCCATCATGTCCCGCTTGGGCGCCTGCTCCAGCAGCAACCCCCCAACGTTCATCAGCGGCAGCGCGAACAGGTTCGAGAACAGCAGCGACCAACCCAAGGTCGATGTCCACATCGGGATCCTCACCTTGAACCCGATCTCCGCCACCATCCAGGCCAGCGACCCCACCATCAGAAACACCGCCTGCAGGTAGTAGACCGAGAAGTAAGCAAACTCCAGCTTCTCCGCAGTCGACAGCCGCGGCGAGACCATGATCGGCAGGAACCACTTGCGCACGTTGTAGCAATGCCCCTCCGCCCATCTCATCCTCTGCCGCACCAGCCGCCCAAATGTCCCCACACACTCGGCCGGGGTCTCCGCATAGGGGGTGTACACAACCTTGTACCCCTTGAGATAGAGCCGCAGGGTCATCTCCCAGTCCTCGGTGATGCTCCTCCCCCATCCCATCCGCTTGAGCACCTCCGCCCTGATCATGTATGCCGTTCCGGCCACCATCTTCATGGCCCCCATCGCTTCCTGGAACGGCCGCTCGATCATGTACGACCCCGAGTACTCAGCCCTCACCGCCTCTGTCAACCAGCTCTCACTCTTGTTGAGCACGTGCCACTGATAGCTCTGCACCGCCGCCACATCGCGTCGTAAGCGGGGCGGCTTACCGTCGCCGTTGACGTAGAAGTGGGGAAGAAAGCGCTGGAGGGCGTCGGGGAAAGGCAGGGCGTCGGCGTCGAAGATGGCCACGAACTCGGTGCGAGGGTCCATGTAATCAAGGGCCAGCTCCAGGGCGCCACCCTTGTAACCAGAGCGAGTGGGCCGGTGGAGGATCTTGAAGCGGGGGTTGCCGGCGAATTTGGCCAGCACCGCCTTGGACTCGTCGGTGGAATCGTCCACCAGCAGCACCTCGTAGTTCTGGTACTCGAACTTCGAGCAGGCTTCGAGCAGCCTCCCGATCACTCGCTTCTCGTTGTAGGAGGCGATCTGGACGCAGATGAACGGCTCCTTCTCCAGGAGCACATGGCCGCGGCCGTTGGCCGCCGCCTTGAGGTCGGCCGTGGCGGTGGGGACATGTGAGCGATGCATGATCCGGCTCAGGGTGCTGTGCCCACTGCCGTTGCCATTTCCGTTCGGCTTCTCCCGCCCGTTGCCCATGCCAGGGATCAGTCCGAAGGAGCCGATCAGGACCATAAAGGTGGCGAGGTAGTAGCGGATCGAGAAGGCGAAGAAGAGGGCGCCCAGGAACAGGGCGGTGAATGACAGCGTCAGCCCCAGGATCTGACCGATGCTCGCCCCCTGGTCGTAGCTTGGAATCAGGGCCAGCCCCCGGATGATGGCCACAAATGGCAGGCAGGCCAACACAAAGACGCCGATGACCAGCGATCTGCTCGTCACCGTGCGTATCCCCCTACCCCAATTCCGGAGCGCGACCGGTTCTGGGTGCGCGAGATCTCCTAGTTCTGCTTGTTCTGTTACTGCGCTCATGGCCTGAGGGCAGCGCAGGGCCACAATTTGGGCCCTGCGCCCACTACCCAAGGCACGACGATAATAGGGCGAGTGCGTCCTGACCAAAAATAACGCCGAAGCGACTAGAGACTAACGGCAACTTGACGCCTCTCCCGCCCTGACGCCCTCCCCGGCTGTTCCTGAGCACCACCAGGATGGTGGATATGGCCACATGTGACCACGGCCGGTAGTATGCTGTGGCCATGGCTACCGTAGGAATTCGTGAATTGAGAGACAACGTCAGCGCTGTGATCCGGCGTGTCAGCTCGGGGGAGAGCATCGAGGTCACTGACCATGGGCACCCCGTGGCCCGACTGGTACCACTGCGAGGGGATGGATCCCTGGCTCAGATGATCTCGGAAGGGCGCGCTCGACCGGCCGAGGTCGACCTCTTGGACTACCTCCCACCGCCACAGGAAGTAGGCGAGGCTTTACTCTCTGAGGTCCTCGCTCGACTGAGAGAAGATGAGCGGTAGCGCGGCATACCTTGATACCTCGGCATTCCTCAAACTGGTGATGCCTGAGCAAGAGTCCGCCGCTCTGATCGAACACCTCCGGCAGCGCCCCATCCGGGTATCCGCCGGTCTACTCTGCACAGAGGCATTGAGAGCGGCTGGGCGAGCCTCTCCGGCCAGAATGGCCGCTGTACGCCGGCAGCTCCGGGGTGTCGTTCTGATCGAACTGGATCGAAGCCTGCTCGATCGTGCCGGCACTCTGGCCCCAGCCGATTTACGCTCGCTGGATGCCATCCACATCGCCGCCGCGCTCTCGATTGGAACCGATCTTGCAGAGCTGGTCACCTACGATGCACGGATGGCCGCCGCCGCTCGTGGCCAGGGTTTGATCACCATCAGCCCCGTCTGACAGCCGGCCCCTCTACCCTTGGCCTGTGCAGGACCGAGTGGTTGCGCTCACCATCGGAGGTTCCGATTCCAGCGGCGGGGCTGGGATCGCAGCCGATCTCAAGACCATGGCCGCCTTCGGCGTCCACGGGGCCGCCGCCATCACCGCGGTCACGGCCCAGACCTCGCTGGTCGTGGACTCCGTATTCCAAGTGCCGCTTGAGCTGCTCCAGCGGCAGATCGAAATGGTCCTGGACGATATGCGGCCCCGAGGAATCAAGACCGGCCTGATTCCATCGGTTGCAATGATCGAGGCGATTGCCGAAATGCTCGCCCGGGGCCCGCTCCTGGTCGTGGACCCGGTCATGGTCGCCGGCACGGGGGATCGCCTCACGACCGAGGACACCCTGGGGGCACTGCGGGCCACACTCATCCCGATCGCGGCTGTGATCACCCCCAATATCGCCGAAGCCGAGGTTCTGACCAATCGCACCATCGCCAGCTTGGCTGACCGGCGCCAGGCCGCCCGGGATTTGGTGGCGATGGGAGCCGGAGCCGCCATCGTCAAAGGCGGCCACGCTCAGGGGGAAGCTGTCGATGTGTTCTGCGACTCGGATGGACCGGTCGATATACCTGGCAGCGGTCGAATCGACGCTCCCGAGGTTCACGGTACCGGCTGCGCATATTCCGCCGCCATAACAGCCCAACTCGCCCTCGGCTTGAGCCCGTTGGAGTCGGCCCGGGGAGCCAAGGCGTTCCTGGAACGGGCCATCCTCCGCTCCAGCCGGGCCGGTCCCGGCCCGGCCCCGATCAACCCCTGTTCGAAACCCCAGTCAGTCGGGGTTAGGAACCAGCCTGTGGGAAATCCGACGGAGCCGCATTCCCCCACAGACTCCTAGCCCGCCGCAGCGATCTGTTCCTGAACGAACTCGACCAGGGCGCCCATCTCGTCGGGGTCGAAAACCAATTTGGCGCCGGCTGCCGCATACAGCTCCGGCAGGGACTTGGTGGCGCCCAGAGCAAGAGCCCGGCGGTACCCGGCCAAGGTTCCCGCAGGATCCTCCAGGCTCTTCCGCCAGATCTGAACGGCGGCCAACTGGGCCAAACCGTATTCGATGTAATAGAAGGGATTGATGAAAAAGTGGGGCTGCGAATACCAACGAGCCACCCGCTGCGGCCGTAGGCCGCTCCAGTCCACTCCCTGATCGAAACGCTCCCGAAGCCGGATCCACTCCGCCTCTCGGGCGTCCCGGTCAGCCCCCGCCGGATTGGTGTAGATCCACTGCTGGATGCCGTCAACCGCCGCGATATGGGTGAGGATGGTCAGGACCTCCTCCAAATGGTCCGCCCTTGCCCGCCCTGCCTCCTCCTCGGTGTAGAAGCCACCTCGATCCCTGGCCAGGTAGGGTCCGGCCAAGAGCTCCATCGTCATCGACGCCACCTCGCACATCTCGGAGCCCGGATGGCGCTGAAATGACGGCTGGATGTTGAACCACTCGAAGCAGTGGAAGGCGTGACCAGCCTCGTGGAGCAGAGTTTTGACATCGCCATGGACACCAGCGGCGTTCATGAAAATGATCGGCCGTCGGCTCGCCGGATAGCTGTTGCAGTAACCCCCGGGCGCCTTCCCCTTCCGCGACCCGAGGTCGAGCAAACCTTCGTCGATCATGATCTGGAACTCTGCCGCCAGCGAAGGTTCCAGCTCCGAGAAGATCCGCGCGACTCCGCCAGTCAATCCGGCGATGTCCTCGAAGGGCCGAAGGGGAGTATGGCCGTAGGGATCATTGTCGAGATCCCAGGGCCGTAGGGATTCGAGGCCCATCGCCGAGCGGCGCCGGGCCCGGAGTTCGACCACCGCCGGCACCACCACCTGTTCCACAGAATCCTGCCAGCGAACGCAGTCGGCTGGTGTGTAGTCGAAGCGGTTCTTCTCTCGGTGGGCGTAGTCTCGGTAGTTCTCAAATCCAGCGTTGAGAGCCACACTGCCGCGAAGCCGGACCAGCTCGTCGAAGATGTCCGCCAGCTCATCGCGCTTGCTGATATACGGAGAGAAATACGTGCGCCAGGCACGCTCCCGGGTCTGGCGATCCTGACTCTCCAGATGCGGCAGTAGCTGCGGTACCGGGATCTCACGATCCTCCCAGACCACAGTCAGTGCCCCCGCAACTTT
>DASZFH010000338.1:0-2225 GCA_035939985.1 Candidatus Dormiibacterota bacterium | reverse complement strand
GGAGCGGGATGGCCGGGTCGCGCTGGGCGGCCAGCGCTCGCAGTTCGTTCAGTGTTTGCGCGTACTGCTGGGGAGTCGCGTATGGGGGAAGGCCCTCGTGCTGAACCTTCTGTAGGGAGGGGACGAAGCCTTCCCCAACCTCCTGCTTTTTGGCCTTGTCGTCACTGAAGTAGCGGAAGGTACGGTTGAAGGCGGACAGTCGCAGGCCGCTGCAGTGATAGCGGGTGATGGCCTCTCTCAGGTCATTGGTGATCACGGTTCCGGACATCCCGACCACGACGCACTGGCCTATCTTTTGCTCCAGCGTCATCCGGCCCAGGATCTCTTCGATCCAGGCTTCTCTTTCCACGACGTTTCTCCTTTTCCTGAGTTACAAGAGTTGGCCCTGACACCTCTCTCGGTGTTCTCAGTGCCGGGAAGTTGGTTCATCTCGGCCGCCTGCGGGCGGGCGCCAACAAGAGATTCTAATTCCGCAGCCTCTCGGAACCGGCTCCCCAGTTCAATCGTGGCTGCAGTGGCCCCGTCGGGCGGTATAATGAGGCCACCATGCGGCTGGGGATACGAGCCCTCAAAGGCGGCGAGTTGAGCCGGGCAATTCGCCGAGCCAGGATGGGTGAAGAGGTTGTGGTAACCGACCGTGGTCGCCCGGTAGCGCGCATCGTTGCCTTCGAGCAGGTTGGCGTACCCGAGGAAATCGTCGACTTGGTGCGGAGCGGGGAAATCGAATACCGAGTGCCCCTGCTGGAAGGTCTAGAGCCAGTGCTGATGACGCCCGGAAAGAAGACGGGCGTCGACTATGTTCTGGAGCAGCGCCGCTGATCGTTTACGCGGACACCAGTGCCCTGGTAAAGCTGGTCATACAGGAACCGGGATCGCCTGAGATGGCAGATCTGGCTTCCAGAGTCCGGGTTTTGGCCTGCGCCCATTTCGGATACACGGAACTGCGGGCGGCGGTGGCGGCGGCTGAACGTGGCGGCCGTTTGCCAGGTTCCGCTTTTGCCACCGCCAAGGCATGGCTGGAGAGGGTCTGGGCTTCGACTTCCCCGATCGTGGTTGACCTGGCCGCGGCCCGGCTGGCCGGAGACCTCGCCGAGACCCATCGCCTGCGAGGCTACGACGCGCTGCATCTGGCTGCTCTCCAGAAGCTGGGCACTCCATCCAGAATCAACTCAATCGCCTGTTGGGACGGCGAACTGCGTCTGGCTGCCTTCGCGCTCGGCTACCGTCTCTTTCCAGCTTGAGGCCGGAACCCGATCGGAAGGGTGGTGTAGGAGCTGGTCCCCGTGCCGTCGTTCATCGAGGTGCGCTGACCGTCGAAGTCGTGAGTGAGGCTCACCGCTGGAGTCTTGCCGTCGCTGTACGACACCCCCATCAGCTGGTTCGCAGCGTCGTAGGCGTACATGGTCGCCTGCCCGGCGGGATCGGTAAGCGACAGCCGGTTCCCGGCGGGGTCGTAGGCGTAGATGGTCTTGCGGCCGACATGGTCGCATCCGGGTTGATTACGATCAGCAGGCCGCAACTGGTGTCCTGACCTACCGGTGGGCACTCATTGAAGGGAGGCGAGGGGGTGATTCCTCCGCCACCGGAAGGCGTCGCCGCAGAGCTATTCGAGGTGGTTGGGGTCGAGTTTGAGGCGGGTGCCGGCGCGGCCTGATGTGAGGCGGTGCCAGTCTGGACTCGGACCTCGGCCCGGACTGTATCTGGCGGCGAGGCGATGGCGAACAGCAGGCCCGATGCCCACCAGGATCGTCAGGTAGCGAAACCGTGCTACTGAAAGGTATGGCCAGGTCAAGGCAGGCATGTGACACCCCCAAAAACTAGCTAAACAGAATGATGATCCACTGCCATCGGGACTGTTCCCGCTTGCGCCCGGTCAACATAGCAGACTCAGTGGTGTGATATCAAGCGGTCTGTTTAGCCGAGATTCACCGATTACGGCCGTCGTGGATCGGTGGGTTAGGCTTAGTGTCGGCCCTGCTGGAGCCGATTGACGGCACTCACGACCGCCCCAAGCGACGCCGCCAGGATGTTGGGGTGAAGCCCAACCCCCCAGGCCACCCTTCCATCCTCTGAGATCGCCTCGACATAGGCGGCGGCCTGCGCGTCGGACCCACTGGCCACGGCGTGCTCCTTATAGTCGACAACCTTGAGCCTGATCCCGCAGTCGGCGGCAAGGGCGTCGACGAATGCCGCGATAGGTCCGTTGCCAGACCCCTTGATCGTCC
>DASZFH010000337.1:0-6430 GCA_035939985.1 Candidatus Dormiibacterota bacterium | reverse complement strand
AGTGCCAGCGAACGCACTGATCCCGGAGCGATAGGAGCTCTGAGGACGTGGCCACTCCCGCGACTGGAGGCCAATTAGAAAGCGTCGCAAGGTGCCTCCTAGGCAATGCTAGGTGGCCCTAATTCCGCTCCCTACCTGGAGGGCTGTTGTCGTGGGCTACATGCACGGAGCAGTAACCCGACCAGGCTTTCAGGCGGGGGCGAGGCGGCGCCAGAACGCGAGTCTGTTACCGAGCCGACCTTGAGCCGGGCCCGGGACGAGTGGTGGATCGGCCTCCAGGTCATCCTCAAGGGCAAGACAACGCACCGCGGAGATCTCCTCCTCCAGACCGAGACGACTGATGACGGAGGCGATCAGGCCATTGCCGCGGGGTCCGACCAGGATGGTAGCCCGGACCTCGATCGACGCGAGGTCCTCAGCCAGCTCGGTCTCGATGCCCCGCAGCTGCAGGTTGCTGCCGGCGATGGTCTGCAGGAGTAGTGCCCGTAGGCGCATGGCACCTCCTGGCCGCCCGACAATTCTGAGCTGGTAGCCGAGCTCGGTGGATTCAGCTTGCCGGCTAACCCCGCGCGCAACAGGTCGAAGCAAGACATTGGCGAACACGATCACAGCAGCGCCGGCGAATGCAAACAGGAACAGGCCAACCCCAGCCAGACATCCCACGGCGGCTGAGCACCAGATGGTGGCGGCGGTGTTGATGCCCCGCACCGACAATCCCTCGCGCATGATCACGCCCGCCCCAAGGAAGCCCACCCCGGAGACGATCTGGGCCACGATCCGGTCGCCGTTGGCGCCAGTCGACATCGAAACTTGAAGAAGAACGAAAAGGCAGGCACCGGCCGCCACCAGGGCATTGGTCCGCAACCCGGCCATGCGTTGCCGCCACTGTCGCTCAAGGCCGATCACGACCCCGCAGCCAACCGCCGCCGCCAACCGCAGGGCGAACTCGATATCGGACATTTGGGTGCTCCTTCCGCATGGACAAGATGGCCGGATGCGACCCCACCTCCCCCCGGAGGTGACTATGAAGATTGAGGCCTGGGCGGTCCGAATCCAAGGTCGAAACTGGTTAAACCTCGGTTAAGGGTCACAAAGAACTGTGCAGCCGGGCCTCTCAAGGCCAGGTCTTCTAGTTAGGACGCTTGACGGGTGGTGCCGTTGGCACTGACTCGGCTAGATCCAGTTGCTGCTACATCCCGAATCGTCGCCACCAATGCAGCAGGTGGAGTTCGCATCTTGAGCAGGGCTCGTGCAACCCCGGGGGGCGGATTTTCAAAGCCCTCCTGGTCGTTGGTGAGGATGATCACCGGAGTCCCGGTCCGGATGAATTCCCGGGCCAGGGGCACCCCTGGACCGTCAGGCAAGCGGTGATCCATGCAGACCACCGATGGCCTCGCCCGCCGAAAGATGATCTGGGCCGTGGTCGCATCCCGGGCGATGTGGACGGTGATTCCGTCCATTCGTAAGCGCAGCGCATAAAGGGCGGCGATCTCAGGATCGTCCTCCACCAAGAGGACGGTGACCTCCGACTGATCGCCTGCTCCAGTGACCACTGCCGCGTTCCTCGGCCTGGGACCGCTTGGCCACGCCATTCTCATTCGACAGTAATACCGCGAAAACCCCGGGAATGACCCACCATCACCGGTCATTCCGTCGTCACCTGACGGTCGGACGATCCCGCACCGAACCCCGCCCATGGGAATGTTTAGGACACCTTGGGGGTAGTGGGTGTCGGTATTGCCGGCTGGGGGTCCAGCTTTGTGGGTCGAACGCGCCTACTGACGCAGATTTCCGATGCCTTCGGAACCTCACGTGTGGTCACCGTCAGCGGGCCGGCCGGGATGGGCAAGACACGTCTCGCCCATCACTACGCCGAACAACAGTCTGGGCTGCCGGTCAGGTGGGTCGATGTTTGGAAGATCGCCGCCCCCTGGCTGGTGGCCTACGCGATCGCGGATGGCCTGCCTGACGAGGCACCTGCCGAGGGTGGCATGCTCCTGATCGTCGACGGGGCCGATTGCTGGCCAGACCAGACGGCCGCATTCGCACGCGAGGTTGTGGCTGACCGCCCATGGCTGAAGGTGCTGATCACAGCTCGCGATCCCATCGGGGCGGAGGGAGCGATTCTGCCCCTATCGGGGTTGGAGGTGCCGCGGTCCAATAAGATGACCTTCGAGCAAGTCAGCAAGTCTGAGGCTGTCGCACTCTTTAATGAACGGGCAGGCATCCATCTGACGACTTCCTCCGCGCCCCTCGTCGCCGCCATCTGCAGTGGTCTGGGCGGCAATCCACTCGCGATCGAATTGGTGTCGTCCCGTGCGACTCCCGATGCCCTGGCCGGGCTTGCTCAGACGTTCGGTGTGGCTCGTGGACGCCGTGGGGACAAGATGTCCTCCGCGGTCTCATCTGCTCTCGATCTGGCCCACAGCCGGTTGGATCGCTTTGAAGCCGCTGCCTACCGCCACCTCGGTGTCTTCGCCGGGGACTGCAGGTTGATCGACGCCGCCATCGTGACAACCGGTGTCGGCGACATCGAGGCCACCGCCTGCTTGGAGAGCGTGGCGCGGAAGATTCCGGTGATCCGGCTGGGTGCGGACGCCAAGGTCCGACTCACCCAGCGAGTTTGGGAGGATTGCGTTGAACGCCTGCGCCGAGCGAAAGAAGAACGGACCAGCGCCACCCGTCACCTTCAGTTCTTCATCGCCCTGGCGGAGGAGGCGGACGGCAAACTGGTTGGGCCAGGAGCTCGCCATTGGAGAACCCTCCTTGCCGACCAACGTGAAAATCTGTGGCGGGCACTGTCTTCAGCGTTGGATGACGAGCCGGACCGAGCGCTGACTTTGGCCGCGGCCCTCGGTTGGTACTGGTACTCCGAAGGTCACCACCGCCAAGGTCGGGACATTTTGGTCCTGGCGCTAAGTCGCTCTGACCGACGGGACAAGGTACGGCAGGTCGCGTTGGAGGGAGTCGGTCGCATCGCTTGGCGACAGCAGGATCATTCCGCCGCTCGGGGCTTCCTGGAAGAAAACCTGGCTCTGGAGCGGGAGTTGGGTGATCTCCATTCTCTGGCCCGGGCTCTCAACGATCTCGGTGCGCTGGCCATCGAACTGGGCGACTATCCAAGTGCGGCGGAGCGGCTGAGTGAGGGTCTGAGCGTGATGCGGGAACTGGGCGATCGCAAGGGAAGCGCATTGGTTTTAACCAACCTCGGCGCAATGGCTCGATATGAGGGCGATCGGTCGGGGGCTGCCCACTTCTTTCAGGAGAGCTTTGGGCAGTTTCGTGCCCTTATGACCGAGGCCGCCGCCGGGTAGGCCGCTGAGTCCCCGATCGACGCCAATCACTTGATCGGCGTCGAGCAGAAAGTAGCAAGGCCCGGGGTAGGGGGAGTGCTTCCCCACAGCCCCGGGCCTTATGCAAGAGACCTATTCGGTCGGCGTGTCGCTCGACGCGTGCGAGTCGTGGCCGCCCATGGTCACGTTTCCGTTCAGGGTTGCGCCATCCTCGACGCTGAGGCGGGAGACCTTGACGTCCCCGACCACCACGCCCGAGCCGGCCAGGTTGAGGCGCTTCTTGGCGGAGACGGGCCCGGTCACGTGCCCACGGACAGTGATGTTTCGGGCTTCAAGGCTCGCCTTAACGGTGGCCCCGCCTTCGATGTTGAGGTCGCCGCTGATATGCACTTCCCCGTCAACGCGACCCTGAATCCGCAGGTCGCCTTCGATCGTTAACTTGCCTTCCAGCACATCCTTGGGTCCAAGGACAACTCCGCTGGGTGCGGGGCTGTCACCGCGGCCCCGAAGTCCGCGAACGACGCTCGGCTGCTCCACTTCGACGGTTTCCAGTTCCATATACCTACTCCATCCTTGGCTAATCCTGAGGATCACCGACAAGCGGGTACTCTAACGATGATCCAATACCGCCGCTGCCACCCCGGCTCCACGGCTCCACCACATATTCTGACGGTCTTGGGAAAAATACGTGAGTTCAAGTTCGAACGCCGCTCAACTGGTCGATTCGATGCTGGCCTTCTATTCACGATTCAGCCGCCAATACGATGGCTGGGCCACCGGCCTCAACCCTAAAGTCGCAGCTCGGCTGGTCGATTTCACCGCCCCAGATCCATCCGCGCATGTCCTTGACATTGGCACCGGGACGGGGTTGGTGGCGCATGAGATTCTTGGCCGGGCGAGCGCTGACGGCCTTGTCATCGGGATCGATATTTCCGAGGCGATGCTCGCGGTTGCCAGATCCAAGGGCGTTCCGGCTCACTCCCGCTTCATGGTCATGGATGGCCATGAGCTGGTCTTCCGCAAAGGCATGTTCGACCTCGTGACCTTGGGCCAGTCGCTCAGCTACCTCATCGATCCCGAGGAGGGCCTCAAGGAAACCCTGCGAGTGCTCAAGCCCGGAGGCCGGGTGGCCCTCTCTTTACAGAGCCGAGAGCTGATCACAGAGGCCCAGGAACTTTTCTTCAAGAGTCTGGGCCCGCTGGCCCAAGAGCATTTCATCAATCTGCCACGTCATGCCGAGAGCCACGCTCGTCTCGCCAACAAGCCGGTCCTCAAGCTGATGTTGGAGCGGGCCGGCTTCGTCGATGTGCAGATGACGCAGTTGGTGACGGGGGGTCGTGGTCAGACCCCGCGAGAATGGACAGACCTGATGGCCGGCCTCGGCCCGCTGCCGTTCACCCTGATGTCAGTTCTTGGCCCCCGCCACCGCCAGGCCTTTGAGGCCTATCTGGTCGACGTAATGACTGACCTCGGGGACGAGGCCTTCCGCTACCACTTCAACTTCCTGATCGCCACCGCCACCAAACCCGCATAGATTCTGGTGCCGAGGGCACGATGGCGGGGTTTTGGAGTGCAAGGCCTGTTGTGGAATGGGTGGGTCCCGTCGTCCGGTGTCCGGTAACCTGAAGTTGATGGCAAGCGATCATTCTCCAAACGTCCGCCTGACCGAAGGCCACCCCGCACCTGACTTCGCACTTCCGGATCAGGACGGCAAGACCGTCTCGATCACGGATTTCCGGGGGCAAAAGTTGCTCCTTTACTTCTACCCCCAGGATGACACGCCCGGCTGCACCAAGGAGGCCTGCCAGTTCAATGACAACCTCTCCGCGTTCGGCCGATTGGGGGTGGCTGTCCTCGGCGTTTCCGCTGATGACGCTTCCAGCCATCAGCGCTTTCGTGCCAAGTACGGCTTGACCTTCGGACTCTTGACCGATGCTGGCCATGTTGTTCATCGCCTCTACGGCGCCTACGGCGACAAGCTCCTCTATGGCAAGCCGGTGGTTGGTGTCATCCGGTCAACCTTTTTGATCGATGAACACGGGAAAATCCAGAAGGCCTGGTACGCGGTCAGGGCCGACGGTCACGCTGAAAAGGTGCTCGAAGCACTTTAGGGCTGGCCTCCGTGTGGATGAGCATGTGTTAGCGTATACACATGTTGGATCATCGTCTCCAGATCTTGCTGGATCACGAACGCTTCGAGAAACTGTCGAAGGTGGCGCAAATCCGTGGTCTATCGGTGGCGGCGGTAATCCGGGAAGCGATCGATCGGGCAGTGCCATCCGCTGAAGAGTTGGTACGTCGCGAGACGGCCCTAACCGCTTTGTTGGCCGCACCCCCGATACCGGTACCCGACGACCCTGCTTTGGTTCGCCACGAACTGGACCAGGCCCACGATCGCCTCCCCGTGTCTTGATCCTCCTCGACACGACCGTGTTGATGTATGCCGTCGGCGGGGAACACCGATTGCGGGAACCGTGCCAGAGGGTGATTGCCGCCCAGGCGAGCGGAAGTATTCGGGCGGCAACGACGGTCGAGGCGGTGCAGGAGTTTGCCCATATCTACAGTCGCCGCCGAGGACGCCAGGCTGCTGCCGAGTATTCCCAACGGTACGTTGACCTGCTGGAGATCGTGGAGGCGACTGCCAAAGACCTTGAACTCGGACTTTGGATCTTTGGCAGAACTCCTGAGCTGGGTGCTTTCGATGCCCTGCTGGCTGCGGTAGCACTCAACCACGGAGCGGATGGTCTGGTTTCCGCCGACGGAGGGTTCGGGAACGTGCCCGGCCTCAAATGGTGGGATCCAGCCACTCCCGGCTTGCTGGAGCCTGGCGGGCTTGATCGGCCCGCCTACCACCCTCCGCCTGGGGGAGAATAACCGGGTGTGTCGGTGGCTCCATATGAGGCACCAGTACTGTAGGTCGGCTTCTCGACGAGAACCGGCTGGCTTGAACCCAGGGTAATACCGATGGTGGGCAGCCCTGGGCCGGCGCCCTCGCTGGGATTGAAGACCTGGATCGTGTGTCTGGAGTGCGGCTGCACTGAAATCGTCCGGTTGGTCGGTGCTGTCCCCGAGTAGTAGCTGACGGTCAGATTGGCGGCTGAAGATCCGGGGTTTGCAACCGTCAAATAGTCGTATTC
>DASZFH010000336.1:0-2959 GCA_035939985.1 Candidatus Dormiibacterota bacterium | reverse complement strand
CAACTTCGTCGGGGCAGTGCTGCTGGCCAGTGACGACCGCACGTCGACCCACAAGACCATCCTCAGCGACGCCGCCGGGGCGGTGCTCCAAAAGATCGCCGAGCTACCGCCCGCGAGCTGGACGACCCTGATCCAGGTGCTGAACACGGAGCAGGCTGAGCACCACCTGCAGGTGTTTTTCAACAATCCCAAGGTTGAGACATCGGTTTCGAGTCTGGGATGGACGTCGAACCTAAACCCCACCGCGCAGCCAGATTTTCTGATGGAAGTTGAAGCCAACCTCGCGGGGGACAAGGCGAATCAGGACCTGGTAAGGGCCTACCACATCACCCTCACCCAAGCGGGGACAACCCTACACCACCAGGTGGTGGTCGACCTCACCAACAACAACCCAGCAAATGCCACCTGGGGAACCAACTACGACACCTATGTCCGCTTCTATACCGAGGCTGGCGCCACCAACCTCAAACTCTCAGATGGAACCGCGGTCGGCAACCAGTGGTGGCCGTTACAACCTCAGGACTACCCCGACAAGGACGTTCCAGCCGGATTTCAAATTCAAGATGGATACCTGCAACTCGATCACCTTGAGGCCCCCTCCAACCACTATCAGCTGATTTTCGACTACGACACCACCTACCAGCCCAACGCTCAGGGGACCTATTCGATCTACTGGCAGAAGGAGCCCGGAACTATGGCTGATCCAATCGACATCACCTGGCAGACAGGCGGGCAGACGTACAAGGCCAGCGGGGACCTCAGCGTGGACCGGTCCATTGTCCTGTCCGCCACCACAATTCAACTTGGCGTTGGACAGACATCAAACGCTCAGATTCCTGGTGTCAGCTTCGGCTGACCCAAGCTGACGGGACCCACAGCGGAGGCGGCTTTCCTTCGGGGTCTCGCGACAATCGAAGTTGGGCACCATCGCCCCGCACCTGGACCAGAATTGCAGAACTGCTGGAACAATACAGAGACTTTCCCTTCGGCGGAATCGATGCATCGCTGGTCGCACTCGCCGAGCAACTGGATGCCAAGACCATCGTCACCCTTGATCGACGGCACTTTGCCGCAGTCCGACCTATCCACGTGGGATCTTTCGACCTGCTGCCTTAGGGGCCCTATCCTGCCCGAGCTCCGGTGAGTGGAACCATGCGGTGGGTCCGTCCGATCCGGGCTGATGTGTCCTCATCCACCCCGGCCTTGGCGGCGAACGTTGGCCAGCCCGCAACAGCGTCGCTCACCTCCTCCAGAATCAGTTCGGCCCGTCCCCGTTTCATGGAGCCAAATCGGGCACAAGCCCGAAAATCGCCGATCTCGAATCCGCCCAGCTTGCCATTGACCGACATCTGGTGACGCCTGGTCCATAGGCCCGTGGGATTGTAGGCGTACGTCAGATCGAACGCGGGGGACAATGTCCAGCTTCCGCCTCGATCCATCAAAAAGGCGATGTTCTTGACGTGGTCGTCCTGATTCCGAGCCAGGACGTTAAAAGCCATTCGTCGAAACTGTTGCTCGATGGCATCTGGCCCCAAATCGAGCTGCTGGATGACGGCCAATGCCTGCTCATAGGAGTGAACTCCGGCCTGGTTGAAGTCGAAATGGCCGAGTGCCGCCAAAGACTGCATGTGGAGCTTGCCACCTGACTCAAGGCGATCAAAGCGCTTGGTCATGAAATGGCGGCGACCACCCTCCTCCAGGAGCCGGCAGTCACTCATGACTATTCCCGCCTGCCGAGCCATGAGCGCATAGGCAAACTCGATCACGCAGTATCCCTGCGGATCCTCCAACTCCTTGTCCTGGTTGCCGCTGACCCCGTCGAACTTAAGAATCCAGTGCTCGAACCCGCTCCCAAGGTCGACCTGACCGGAGCGGACCTCACCGCTGCTTGGGTCATATGCAATGACCGCCTTGGCTCGGGCTCCGCCCGCCGAAGTGCCAACCAGGAGAATGTCTCGCAGAGCTTCGCTTCGGGCTCCCCCAGCCAACGATGCTTTGAATTCCTGGCGGTTGCCAAGGACTTCCGATGCCAGTCTCACCAGGGAGTCGATCTGAATCTCGCGGCTTCGAGTTGGTCTTGGGCCAAGAACCGGGGCGAATTCCAAGGCACCCATCCCCCTTGTGCCGATGTAGCAGAGCCGTTCGACCGAGCTGAAACTCTCGGGACTGCGTCCCTGAGACGCCAGCCAGGTATCGATCAGGATGTTGCCGAACTTGTCCGGAAGCGAATCGGCGAGCAATCCCGGCAGCCCCCGAAAGCTGGCACGGCCCAGAAAGGGAAAGGCATAGGGCTCCGGTCGGAGCGGCATCATGATCGGCGATACCTGGATTCCGCTCTGGACGAACTCCGGCTCGTACTGGAATGTCGCTGCCCCGCCGTGTTCGTCCATCGAGACGGCTCCGATGCGCCTACCCCAGAGATTGACAGCCGCGACTGTGGTCAATCTGGGCCCCCCACTTCCTCACCCCAACTCCAGGCTTTCAACCCAACCTCGGGAGGACCGGTGCGAGAACCCGAAGCTCGACGCCTGCGCCGGCCCTCTAACTTCAACTGCTCGATGGGACTGGGGAGGGGTTCGGGAATGAGTCGATCCACCCCATCCAGCAGCTCCAGAGCTCTGAGGATACGAATGAAATTGGCCAGCGTCGTGGTCTCTCCTCCCTCGAGTCGCTGGACCGTGGTCTTTCCAACCCCGGCCCTGGCCGCCAGGTCAGCCTGGGTAAGGTTTCGCTCCAGCCGAGTCCGGGCTATTCTGGCCCCAACTTCTTCCGCGACCGCACCGTCCGGGGCTCCATGAGTTATCCGCATAAGACATCATTCTAGCGACATAATGGCCGGGCAAGGTCTGTTGCGCTCCAATTATCAGGCGTTATCGTCCTCGGGTATGAGCCCACCTAGAGATCTAGATTGATCGCCTCTCGCAGCCGTTCAAAGAACCCCTTCGACACCTTCTCGGGC
>DASZFH010000335.1:0-5143 GCA_035939985.1 Candidatus Dormiibacterota bacterium | reverse complement strand
GCGGGGGAGGAGGTCAGGGACTGCGATGCGGGGCATCCTGTTCCGCTGGGCGCGCAGGTAACGGTGTAGGAGGTGATGGCGGAGCCCCCGTTGTACTGGGGAGCAGACCAGGAGAGCCCGACCGCCGCCCTGCCAGCGGTTGCATTGACGTTAGTGGGGGCCTGGGGGGCCGTCGGAGCTTGGGCAACACTTCCAATCACGAGGTACTGGACGTAGCTGGATCCGGAGCCGGCGTTGGGGCCAAGGGCAACGCTCCCGGCACTGAATGTCTTGGAGAAGACTTCCAGGTGGGCGGGCGTGGATTCGTTGTCAACGATTTGGGTCCCGGTGTCCGTCCAGCCGGTCAGCCAGGAGGGCTTGGGGCTGACCCTCACGTCCAGGGCCACGTTGACGTTGCTCGCGGCGCCGATCGAGAAAGTTACTTCGGGGTTGTTAGTCGCAGTCTTGCAGGCCATGGCGGGGTGGATCCACTGCGAGCCCCACAGGTTGGTGGGGATGGAGGTCAGGGTGTAGGTTCGGTCTGACCAGCCGAGGTTGCCCACCTGCAGGTCCTGTTGCACCGTCCAGCCTGAAGGAGTGCAGGGAGATACTGCGTTGCTGATGGTTCCGCCGTTGGACGACGGTGCCATCACGCAGGCGGTGTCGAGGTTCGACCACAGCGGCTGCATGGCGTAGGTTCGGCCACCCGCCGTTATGTTGGCCAGGTTGCCCCACTCGCACTTGTCCCCGATTTCGCTCGCATTAGGTAGCGCCTCCCTCCATCCGTTGCTCAACGGATCGGTGATGGTCTCGGCCAACTCATGGCCCTCCACGATGCTGACTCCGTCCAGAGTCCCGTTGGCACCGTTCACAGAGCCTTCGCCGCAACCGGTTCCGGCATCGGTCATGTAAGGCAGGTCGGTGTAGGTCACGTTGGGATCGGCCGTTACGTTTCCGTGGTAAGAACACCAATTCCCGCCATTGGCCACGAAACCTGGGGTCGACTTCCCGGTCGGCGTCGCGACCACGATTTGAACATTGACCGAGGTGCCGGCGCTGAAGTGGTTTGCGGCGGTGACAGCCTCCTGCTGGATGGCAGCATCGCTAGGACTGTTGGGGATCGGGTTGGTGTTGTCATTCCAAGTCCCGGCCAGGAGGCCCGCCCCTGACCCGCCGCCGTATTGGTTGACCGTGCTCAGCCAGGGGGTGCCCCCTAGGGAGGTCAGAAACTGGGTCAAGTAGGCCTGTTCCCCACTGGGATCGGACGCCCAGCCCCAGAAGTCGATGTAGACCTTGGGAGCATTTTGGACCGGTCCGCCCCCGTAGACCAGCGGATTATTGTCAGTGGTGGCGGCGGCGGCTTGGCCTCTCGCCTTGAGCTTATGCGAGAAGGCCGAATGGGCATGGCCGGTCTTTGGGCTCGACGCCATCACGACCTGAGTGCCGACCGTAGCGGTGATCATGATCAGCCCCATCGACGAGGCGAGGGTGGTCGCCAGAATCTTGCTTGCCCTTCGGCGGAATGGTGGATTCATCAGATCTCCTAGTGGGCCCGAGCCCACCATGTGGTGCGGGAACTGCTGGGACATGCTGTGAGGTTCCCTCCTCACGTACCTGGATAGGATGAATCATTCCGGTTGAGGGACGGTTGAGGGAACTCGCGTGGGGCCGTTTAGTGGGCGGCCGAGAGCCGGGAGAGCAGTGGTCCCTGCTATGCCCTAGAGAACTCGGCCACCCCCTGGACCCCGCCTGGGATTACGAAACCCCAGCGCGGATCACTGATGGGGCCCCAAATACGCCGTTGATGCTGGTTGAGGTGACGGCTCTCGGGTCCTTCCGTGCTGACTAGCTGCAACCCCCAGCCACGAACACCGGGGGACCTGTGTAGCCTGGAGGCAGGCCGATCCTGGCTCCACTAGCCATCCCAGAAGGCATGGGCTTCGGTGTGTAATTGGCTGGGAAACTCGGAGTTGGTGCTGGGCTGGGGGAGGGAAAGGTTCCCGTGGGAAAGTCAACTATTCGGCGCAGGCCGGCAGCCTTCGAATACAACCAAATTCCGTTGCTGGATCCAAGCCAAATTCCATGGCTGTCACTGGCCTCGCTGGTCGGATGAAAGTCCGAGCCATCGGCGATCAACTGGGTCTGATCCGGCGCGGTTACCAGCTCGATTTGGCTGGTCACCAACGGGGGAGTGGACGGCATCGATCCCCCTTTAGCGGTGATCGGATTGCTGACTACGATCAGGGGTCGCCCCAGGGAATCAAGGCCCTCCAGGCTGACGAAATCAGTGTCAGGTGCTGTGTAGTAATCCGAAACGGCACCGTCGGTGAGCGACATCCGGATCACTCGGTGGGGTATTGGTTCGGTGGGTGGGCCGGCGGCCGGGTTCCCAAACCCTGTAGGCGCCCCGCTGGGTACGGGCACTTGAACTTGGGTGTAGCCGATGCCCCAGGCCGCGTCGGCTCCAACGGCGGTGAAGGTGTCGGGGGGCCCCTGGTAAGCGGTGGCCGGGGAGACGGGAGCGGGAGGCGGGTTGGGCCCCACGCGATGGGCCTGGGTCGGCCGGGCCGGATCAACCACCCAGAGATCGACTGATGCGAGCGAGTTTGGGATGGTACCAAACGACGAGAGCGGGCTGATCGGAGCGAGATTGAAGTAAAGGCCTCCCGATCCGAACCCCAACAGCTGAACCTGTCCAGATCCACTCCAGAGGTGGGTCCGTTGGCTGGTGGCGACCTCCTCGGTATAGATGTCGCTTGTGGGTGGCTGTCCGGGGACTCCTTCAGTCTGGGTATTGAATCCGTAGCTCTTCCCATCGGAAGAGATCCAAGCGGGTTTCACGCCCGCGAGCCATTTGCCCGCTTTCGCGTCGTAAGCCGCCGATGTGGGCCCGGCGTTGCCGGATAGTGGTCCCAGGTACATGGTCGGTGCCGTCGCCGAGTACGGCTTCACCGCCGGATCGATTTGCAAATCCGCGCTCGGAAATGAGACCAGCCCCCCGCCCGTCAGGCTGACAACGGGCAACGAGCACTTGAAATCAAGGGGCGTGACGACGGTCAGCTGGGAGGTCGGCCCAGTCAGCTTGGATTTGGTCGGGTGGGGCCGGTGGAGTCCCACAAAGGTCAGGGCTGCCACAGCAGCGACTGCCAGCGCGGCCGTGACCACTACCGTGGCCACTTGATTGTGACGGACCACATTAACAGTGATGCTCACCTCTTCGGCCCCTCGATCGCCCATGATTCCTCCCGTCATTTCAGGCCAGCGAACAGATAAAGCCAGCGGGGGTGGCCCCCCAAATAGGCTTGGCTCCATTCTCGCAGATTGACCTGATCAACCAAACAAGACGACGTTGTTAAGGGCATGACCAGCGGAGAGCGCCGCTGTCGGACTGATGTCTGGCTGGGGGAGTGGAGTGATTCGCGGCGATGGTGGAATTGGGGTTGACCTATTGCTGGAGAGAACCTGCTGGCTTATCGTTTAAGGCAAGGCGGCTGCCTGGCTGCCACTGGAGTATGGGGGTGCGAGCTATGCCCGCTGCTGTGCGACCTTTGTCGGTGCGACCAGTCGCATTTGTTCTCGGTGTTGCCCTGATTCTGGCGGCGATGTCTCTGGGGCCTCTCACGGGCGGGGGTCGAGGTTCGGTCCATCCCTCGCCTTTGGCCGCTGGACATTTACTCGCGCGCGATCTGTCGTTCCCGCCGGACACCCACTACTGCCGAACCGTTCTTGGCATCTCCTGCTATCAGCCGTCTCAGTTCCAACAAGCCTACGACCTCAATCCGCTCTACAAGCAGGGGCTGACCGGTGCCGGACGAACGATCGTTTTGGTGGATGCATTTGGCTCCCCGACCATTGCCAACGATCTCAGGACATTTGACGCCAACTACGGCCTCCCTGACCCACCCGCTTTCACCATCCTTCAGCCGGCGGGTGCGGTGCCGGCCTACCCCGAGGATCCCTTCGGGGCATCGGATCGCTTCGGTTGGGCCATCGAAACCACGCTCGATGTCGAGTGGTCGCATGTCATCGCTCCCGGTGCGAATATTGTCCTGGTCGAGACACCGGTCTCGGAAACCGAGGGCCTTCAGGGCTTCCCGGAGATCATGGCGGCAGAGAACTACGTGGTCGACCATGGCCTTGGGGACGTTATCTCGCAGAGCTTTGGCGCCACCGAGCAGACTTTCACCAATCCAAGCCAGATAGTCGGTCTGCGCGGGGCCTTCAAGAACGCTCACGACCACAAGGTCACCGTATTGGCGTCTTCCGGCGACCAGGGGGCTGCGGCCGTCGCGTCCGCAGACGGAACTTGCTGTCTGCCCTATCCAGCCGTGATCTGGCCGGCCTCAGACCCACTGGTCACCGCTCTGGGCGGTACCCAGTTGCATCTGGCGGACACCTCGGGCCTACGCCTGTCCGCCGACAATGTCTGGAACGACTCGGACATGGCGCTGGGAGGCAACGATCCCTTCACCTGCTGCGCGGGCGGGGGCGGCGTTTCATCGGTATTCGATCGTCCAGACTTCCAAAATCGAGTCGGATCCGTGGTTGGTAACGCTCGTGGCATCCCGGACATCAGCATGAGCGCAGCCGTTGATGGGGGGGTGGTCTTCTATTACACGGTTCTCCCTGGCGTGACCACAACCAAACCCCACTGGGGAATCGTGGGCGGCACCAGTGAGGCCAGTCCCCTCTTTGCCGGGGTTGTGGCGATCGCCGACCAGATCAAGGGGGATCGGATTGGATACCTCAACCCCAAGCTCTACCGGATGGGCGACGACTCGGTCCCCGGAATAGTGGATGTGACCCAGGGCAACAACACCTACGTCTTCGCTGATGCAGGCGGCAACCCCCAAACCGTACCGGGTTACACTGCCGCGTCTGGCTACGACCTGGCTAGCGGCTGGGGAACGATAGACGCAGCCAGCTTCACCCGGGCACTGGCCGGGCCTTGGGCTAGTTGGTAGGTAGGTAGGGTAGTTAGTTAGTAGCGCAGAGACGGGGATCGCGGAGAGGTGGGAGTTGACTCCACACCTCTCCGATCCCTTCCCGGTGAGTTACTTGGCGATTACGAGGTACTGGACATAGGTCGAGCCTGACCCGACGTTGGGTCCGAGGGCGACGCTGCCGGCAGCGAAGGTCTTGCTGAACACCTCCAGATGGGAGG
>DASZFH010000334.1:0-6338 GCA_035939985.1 Candidatus Dormiibacterota bacterium | reverse complement strand
ACCTTGCCCCCGATCGCGGCCTGGATCGGGACCTCAAACATCTGCTTGGGAATCAGGGTCTTGAGCTTCTCGGCCAGCTTGCGGCCATGGCTGGCGGCCTTGTCGCGGTGCACGATCATTGACAGGGCGTCCACGGGGAGCCCACCCACCAGCACGTCGAGCTTGACCAACTCCGAGGTGCGAAATCCGATCGGCTCGTAGTCCATCGACGCGTAACCCTTGGATCGCGACTTGAGCGAGTCATAGAAGTCGTGAATGATCTCTCCCAGCGGCAGCTCGTACCCGATGGAAACGCGCTCCCCCTTCTGGTGTTCGATTTTCTTGAACACCCCCCTGCGGTCCTGGCAGAGCTCCATCATCGCTCCCACATAGATCGATGGACAAATGATCGAGAGTTGAACATACGGTTCTTCGATCCGCTCGATCGAGGTCGGCGCTGGAAGGTGGGCTGGGTTATCGATCTCAATCATCGTGTTGTTGCGCAAGTAGATGTGGTACTGAACCGACGGCGCCGTGGTGATCAGATCGATGTCGAACTCGCGTTCTAGGCGCTCCTGGACGATCTCCATGTGGAGAAGCCCCAGGAATCCACAACGCATCCCGAAGCCCAGCGCGGCCGAGTTCTCGGCCTCATAGACCAGGGCAGCGTCGTTCAGCTGCAGCTTTTCGAGAGCCTCCTTGAGGTCCGGGAACATCTCCGAATTAGTCGGATAGAGGCCGGCAAAAACCATCGGGCGGACTTCCGTATACCCCGGCAATGGGGCTGCGGCACCCTGGACCGCGGTCGTAACGGTGTCACCAACCCGAGCATCGCCAACATCCTTGATGGCAGCGGTGAGGTAGCCCACCTCGCCCGCCCCGAGCACCTGGCGAGCCTGCATGCGAGGCGCAAAGGACCCCACCTCGTCGACCTCATGCACCTTGCCCGTGTTCATCATCTTGACCTTGGTGCCAGGTCTGATCTCGCCATCGAACACCCGGATGTAGACGATTACGCCGCGATAAGCGTCGTAGTGGGAGTCGAAAATCAGGGCTCGGAGCGGCGCCTCCGGATCGCCGCTTGGCGGGGGAATGTCGCGTACCACCGCTTCCAGGATCTCGGTGACACCGATCCCCTGTTTGGCGGAGGCAAAGATCGTTTTTTCTCGATCAATGCCGGTTACGTCCTCGATCTCCTCCGCAACCACCTCTGGCCGAGCTGCGTCGAGATCGATCTTGTTCACCACCGGGACCAGGGTGAGGTCGGCTTCCACCGCTTGGTACAGGACCGCCAACGTTTGAGCCTCAATGCCCTGGGCTGCGTCCACAACCAGAAGAGCGCCTTCGCAGGCAGCGAGTGAGCGGGAGACCTCGTACGAAAAGTCGACATGGCCCGGGGTATCGATCAGGTTGAGCTCATAGGTCCGGCCATCGGCAGCCGTAAAGGCCATGCGGACAGCCTGGAGTTTGATCGTGATTCCCCGCTCGCGTTCTAAATCCATGGTGTCAAGCACCTGGGCCTGCATGTCCCGCTTGCTGATCGAACCAGTCTCCTCCAGCAGGCGGTCGGCCAACGTCGACTTGCCATGGTCGATGTGGGCGATGATGCAGAAGTTGCGAATCAGCTCCTGGTCGGGCACCGACCTATGGTAGATGGCCCTCCGGGTGAGCCGGACTGGCCCGCGAACTGCAAAGCGGTGCTAGCCTGAGAGTGGGAAATTGTCTAGTGATGCTCTTTCTTGAACTTTGCGGCACCGGTCTCGCTCTGGCATGCGCCGGAATGCTGCTGCATCGTCGTTGGGGCAGGCCCCACGGGGTTCAACAGAAAGTCGACGACGCCGAAGATCAGACGATCGAGCGCTACGAGCTTCTCCTGCGCGGTCTGACCTATCGCTGGCTGGCGGCCTCCCGGGCTGTCGATCGTGGCCTTGCTGCGGTAGCCGCGGTGGCGATGGCCTCGACCACAATTTGCATCTCGTTCGGCACCCCCTATCCGGCCATCGTGGCACGAACCGTCGTCGATGGTGGGCAGATGGTTGGCCGGCTGGCCAGGGCGGCCTCAGAGCCGATTCTCGCCTCCTCGCCCCCAGCCGCCCAACCCGCCTTGGCTCCTGCCCCAGTCGTGGACCAGCCAACCACAACCTCCCCTCCGATCGCGACCGCGCAGCCGACCACATCCACTAGTCCGTTACCAACGGCATGCGTGCCGGCGGTCACCCCGACGCCCACAGCAACACCGACATCGGTCCCGACAGCCAAGGTCAGCGCAGCTCCTATTCCCTCCCCCTCAGCCCAGCCAACCAACGCGCCTGCTCCTAAAGCAAGCCCGTCACCGACCGCAACGCCAACTTCCCTCCCGCCTAGCGCCAGCCCAACCGCAATTGCTCCATCCGTCCCAGCAACACCATCTCCCAACTCATCCGCACCGGTAGCGACACCGAGCCCGAGGGGCTGTCCCTCGCCGGCGCCCTCTCCGTTGGCAACCTCATCTCCAACGCCCACACCGTCCGCCAGCCCATCACCTGTTGTGGGAGCGTTACCGAGCCCCGCGCAAAAGGGACCAGCCCCCAGCCCCTCCTCCTAGTCCTAATAGGTTCAGGTTTTGGGGAAATTCGGATTCCCCAGGAGTGGTCGGAGTCCCGAGGAGTGGGAAGTGGGCCTTTTCAAATCAAGGATCTAGGCCGGGGGATCTACTGCCGGCCAGCGACAAGGTTCCTAAGGTGCTGTGGACGCTGGGGATGCAGTCAGATACGTTTGCCGATCCGCTCGGCGAGGCCGACCGCGAGGCCTCCGATTAGGAGGTGGGCCAACTGGACCAGCCAATGGGAACCCCCTACCAATATCCCTTCCTGGGTGAGACCTAAGACCGCGACGACAATCCCCATGCCAAAGCTCAGGGCGACCAAAACCGGTGGGGCGCCCGCCCGCGCCGCCAGGAGGGACAGACTCCAGAGTGCCAGGACGAACGCGATCCCGACCAAAATGTGGACCCCTTTGAGGCTGTCCAACTTGCCGGTCCAGAGGCCGATGCCCAATACGAGTTGAACCAGGAACGCGAGCCTGATCGTCATGCGAAGTGCGGCTGTCATTTGGCTGTCGGAGTGATCTTATTACACAAGTCTCTACCGGGCTGGGCATTCCCGGGGATCCCTGCCTATACTCCGGATGATGAGGTCCGGGCACCGATGGCTGGGGGTCGCCGTGTTCGCGCTGCCACTGGCGGAGTTGGGTCACCTGGCCACCTATTGGCTGCGATTCGGGTCGTCCGCGATGTCCCTGCAAAGCCAGGGGGCACACGCGTACTTCCCCGCCATCGCCAAACTGAGCCTGGCCCTGGTCGGCGCTGGAATCCTGGCCTGCGCTGTTGCTCTGGGCCTGGGCCGGGCCCTGCTGGGACGCACCTCCGCGTGGCGTTCCACTCCTGGTCTACCCCTCGGGCCTCTCCTCTGGGTCTTGCTGACAATTCAAGTCGAGATTTACCTCGTGCAGGAGGTTTGGGAGGTCAACGCCTCAGGCCACCTCCTGACCATGCCATTACTGGCCTCAGCCCTGGCTTGGGGGTTGGCTGGACAGGCGCCGGTCGCATTGATCGCGGCGCTCGCTGTGCACTGGTTATCCATCCACCTCGACCCCATATTCGCCCGCCTTCGCAAATGCGGGAGAACTGCAATTTGGCCGGGGCCAGTTATTCAGATCGCGCTTCGCGATCAATACGCCTGGGATGGGCCCGCATTCGAAACGGTTGTGGGCATTCTGACCCGGCGAGGTCCTCCCCCCTCGCTCTGACCGACGCATAGCTCTGACCCCAGTGTTGCAGGCCTTCGGGCCTGTCACATGTCTTGGCAATCAGCATCGATCAAAGGAGGACGTATGTCCAATCCAATCGCAACCCCAGCCGGACCACCGGCTGCGGATTCAACCAACTCGGAATCTCGCCAGAGGTGGAAGATCACCGAAAGAACCATCCAGGTCATCCTGGGCATTTTCTGGCTGCTCGATGGGGCCCTCCAGCTGCAGCCGTACTTCTTCAGCAACGGCTTCGTCCACGACATGGTGGGATCGATGGCCACTGGTCAACCCACTCTGGTGGGGGGCCCGATCGTGTTCATGGTCAACCTGGTCCAACCCGCCCACGTGCTGTTCAACGCGGGCTTTGCGGCCATCCAGATCATCCTGGGTTTGGGCCTGATTCTGAGCCAACGCTGGGTCAAGGCAACCCTGGTGGCATCCTTCATATGGACGCTGGTGGTTTGGTGGTTCGGAGAAGGTTTGGGAATGCTCGCCATGGGAGCAGCCAACCCACTGACAGGGGCCCCGGGCGCGGTTGTGCTCTATGCCATCATCGGCTACTCGGTCTGGCCAACGGGTCGTCAGCCCGGGCCGATTGCCGCCTCGGCCGGCCCACTTGGAGAGAAAGGCGCCCGCGCCGCTTGGGGATTGCTCTGGCTGCTCGACGCCGGCTTGATGCTGCTTCCGGTGAACCGAGACCCGGACGCCTTCAAGAGCATTCTGACCGTTGCGGCAAACCAAACTCCCGGAGCCTTGAGCACCCTAGACGGAAATCTGGCCCACCTCCTGTCAGGGCAGGGGACGATCGCGGCCATGCTGCTGGCGATCTTAATGGCCACGATCGGGGTGGCCGTCTCGATCAATCGAGCCAGCAACCTCTGCCTGGCCCTGGGATCTGTCCTGGCCATCTTCTTCTGGATCACAACTGAGTACCTTGGAGGAATGCTGACGGGACAGGGTACGGATCCCAACTCCGGGCCCTTGATCGTTCTGCTGGCGTTGGGCCTCTACAACCAACGACGTCCGCTCTGGGTAGGGCGAGAACGGTGACAAATGGTCCCAACCGGCGTCAGGTTCTGATGGGCGCGGCGGCGGCGGTCTTCGTAGCTTCGGTCGTGGCTGGGGGCTATTTCCTCGAAAAGCAGAGCTCGACCACCCCCGTCAACTTCCACTTGACGGCCACTACCCATACCTACACTCTCCTGCTGCAAGTCTCGCCCCCGCAGTCCATGTACACGTCAGCCCAGGTGGCGTCTCAACATCCGTCCGACGGGGAGGTGATGCTGAGCGGCACCATGACCATGCCGCCGGGGATGTCCGGGGCAACCATGACCGGCAGTTCCTACCCCGCCGGCTGGCATCACGTGGAGATCCACGTTTACGATCGTTTGTCGAATCAGGTGATCGCCAACGCAAATCTGGTCATCAGGATTCACGACGACACCACCGGAGACTCGATTTCGCTCCCCATCGTCACCATGCAGGGCATTGTCGCGGGCCCTCAGGACTTTCACTATGGCAACAACGCAGAACTTACCAACGGTCACGCCTATACGCTCACGGCTCACGTGGACGCCGAGACGGCCTCCTTCCATTTCAACCTCTGATGGTTAGGCACATCCACCTGGTTCAGCTGCACGGATTCGGCCAGCGCTACTACCTTCCGGCCCCCCTTTTCCTCTACCTCTTCGCTTCGGTTGTGGTGGTTGTCCTTTCTTTCGTGCTGGCGGCCGCTCTGGAGGGCTCCTCCACCGTCGACCCCAACCGGCCTTATCCGCGCTGGCGGGCCGGCTGGCTGCTACCGATCGCCACCTCGCGGCCGCTCCTGGTCGCTTGTCGAGTGCTCGGGCCGGTGCTATTGGGCATCGTCATCGTCACGGCGCTGGCCGGGCCGCCCGATCCGCTTCAGAATGCGGCCGCATATCTGATCTGGATCTATGCCTGGGTGGTACTTGCGCTCCTGGCCGCCGCGATCGGCAACCTATGGGCATTGATCAATCCGTTCGATGCCATCTATCAGGGATTGGTCCGCCTCTTCCATCTCAACGGTCCGCGCCGTATCCTGCCCGAACGGGCGGGGATCTGGCCGGCTGTTCTGCTCTTCTTGCTTGTCGCCTGGTTTGAGCTTGCCTCCGGGCTGGCGACCTCGATGACCCTGATCGGGTGGGGGACGATAGCGTATACCGTTCTAACCGTCTCGGGGATGCTCACCTTCGGGAGTCAGCAATGGTTGAGCCGGGCGGAAATATTCACCGTCCTGACCGATATTGCCAGCCGGTTGGGCCCGACCGAAGTGGAGCGAGATGCAAAAGGCCAGGCCTGCGCATCCTGGTTACGTCCCTGGGGCGCAGGACTCCTCGGACCCGTCGAAGGTGGTTGGGACCGGATTGCGTTTCTCATCCTTATGCTGAGCAACCTCGCCTTTGACGGGATCGAGTCCACCCCGCAGTGGTCCGATTTCGCGACCGGCCTCAAACCGCAGTTGACCAGCTTCTTCGGGGGAGCCGAGCGCACCGTCCTATACACCTCTGGACTGCTGATCACCGCGCTGCTCTTCTTCGTTGTCTTCC
>DASZFH010000333.1:0-2682 GCA_035939985.1 Candidatus Dormiibacterota bacterium | reverse complement strand
ATCTCGAACGGGGCCAGAGCCTCCTCCAAAAATAGATTGGAGCGGTCGATAATCGAGGCCAGGTCGGCCGCGGACAGACGCCGCTGGCGGGTCATTTGGGCGAGAGCCTCACCATGCAACGACACCAACTGGGACAGACCGCCCGAGATCGCGTCTCGGCCAATCGAATAGGCACGATGGAGCGCCCCCTCACCCCCGTCCGAGATGTATGTCCGCAGAGCCTGTTCATATTCGGGCATCGGACCGGGTTCAGGCGTCTCCAAGGGCGCCTCCTCTGACTCGGGCCACCAGTATTAGAGCATCATCCCCGGTCAAACCGTGATCAACCAGGGTCCGGTCAGCCGCCGCTCGCGCGCCTCGCGAGAAATCCAAATCCTTGCCAAAGCCCGGTTGGATTCCGTCAGTGGCCATAACCAGCCAATGTTCAGGCCCGAAGTCGACTGAAGTCGGATGCAGCGGGGGAAGGTCGTAGCCGACAACCCCACCTCGGACCACCAACCATTGGGCCTTGCCGGCGGGGGCCGCGAATCTCGGGCTCACCACCACCGCTTCCACATTGCCCACGCCATCCCATGTCAAACGCTTCCGGGTCAGGTCGATTTGGACCACGCTCATCGCTGCGCCTCGCGTTCCAAGAAGAGCACGATGGCAGTCGTCGATGATCGATTTGACAGGGGTTGAGCATCCGGCTCGTCGGATTGCCGCGACGGCTTTGCGACCACACTCAGCGGCGTTTGGCCCATGACCAGCTCCGTCGATGACAGCGATTAGCACTCCATCTCCAACCGCCTCAACGACCCAGGCATCCCCGCTCTCGCGCTCCCCCAGCTTGGGGCGCTCGGCGACGGCATAATCGCAGACTAGATTGGCGACCAACTCCTCTGACATCTCACACGACCCACTTCTTGACGGTGACCCGGGTTCCCCCGCCGACCTCGGATTCCAGTTCAAATTCGTCCATGATCCGCCTCGTGCCAGGCAAGCCCAACCCCAAGCCGTTGCCGGTGGAAAATCCGTCCTCCAAAGCTCTGGTCAGGTCAGCTATACCTGGGCCACGGTCGCTGGCAACGACACCCACCCCGGCTCGATTCCCACGCCGCTCGGCAGAGATCACCACCTCGCCCCGCTTCGCATACTGGAGGATGTTGCGGGCCAATTCTGAGATCGCGGTCGCGATCAGTGCTTGATCGCTGACCCCGAATCCACTTTCGACGGCCAGCTGACGACCGCGCTGCCGCGCCTCGACTATGTCCGCCTCGGAGACTATTGGAATCGAAAGCTCATCGGCCACGAGCATGCCTATTGAGGCCCAGCCATTTAATCAGCTCCAGACCCTCCTCCAAATCAAGCGCGGTGGCCACCCCCTCCAGGCCGAGGCCCAACTGGATCATGGCAAATGCCAGGGCTGGCTGAATCCCTACCACCACCGCCTCCGCCCCCCTCAACTTGACCATCCGGGTTACGTCTTGAAGCGTTCGAGCCGTGAAGGAATCAATCACGTCGAGGCCGCTGACATCGATCACGACGCCACTGACCCGGGTACGACCGACCTCTTCCGCCAGCTTGGAGCGGAACAAAAGCATCTGCTCATCGGTGAGAGACGCTTGAATCGGAGCGATCAGATAGTTGCCCTGTTTAAGGATTGGGACCGGCATCGGCAGGCCTCAGATCAACTCGGACGGAGCGGCCCCGCCCAGGATGGCTTCATGCTGACTCTGAGCCGAGCGCAGCAGCCAGCCGGCCTCTTCGATGCCACCCTGAAGGTCGCTAGTGGTGATCAGTCCGCTGAGATCGACCCCGATCCGAGTCAGGATCTGGGCGTTGGCAGTTGAGATTCCGGTAACCACCGAATGGGCCCCCAGCAGCCGGGCGGCGCGGATCGTTTGAAGCAGGTGATTGGCGACCGCTGAATCAACCACCGGCACTCCGGTCAGATCCATGACGACCACCTTGGCGCGGTGGATCCGGATGCCCTCCAAGAGCTGCTCGGTCAGCTGGCGGGCCCGGGTGGTATCGATCACCCCGATCACCGGCAGGAGTATGAGTCCCGGCCGGAGCGGGAGAACCGGGGTCGAAAGCTCCTTGATCGCCTCTTGCTGGTGTTGGATAACCGCTTCGCGGGTGCTGAGGTACTCGATCCCGATCCGCGCCATGGTGATGTCGTAAAGGAGCTTGTTGGTCACCTTGATCACGGCTCGGAGGCGGTCGGTCTCCCCGCCAAAGGCCGCGAAGAGACGATCTAGGATCTCCTCCTGTGCAGCAGTCACCACCACGAACCAGGCCGAAAAAGGCAGACCGAGGCGGGCGTAATAGCCTCCCTGCTGACTGAGGTTTTCCAAATATGGTTGCCATTGACCCAATTCGAGGGCCTGTCGCATCGTCGCTCGGCTTCGCCGGTTCTCGGCCTCCATCGTCTCAGCATTCATCTGGCCCAACAAGTCCCGAAGATCGGGGTCATCCTGAGCGGCGTCCATGGTCACCTTCTGGATGGAGTCGAAGTGCTTGTCGTAAACCGACCAAAGATCCCGAAAGGCCGCCTGCTCTTCGGCGGTGATAACCGGGGGGGCGGTGGGATCGACGGGGGTGCTCATCGAGGGGCCTCCTGGCGCATTTAACATCCATGGCCGGTGTCCGGCCAGCATCCGATTAGCCACCAGGATAGAGATAAAACGGGTCCAACAA
>DASZFH010000332.1:0-6017 GCA_035939985.1 Candidatus Dormiibacterota bacterium | reverse complement strand
GTCTCGAACTGCCGCCTCCCAGAGCTGAGTTCGCCGACCACGCGTGATCGGGGTCGCGGTGCAGTGGACCAGGCCTGATCGGACCGACCGGATGAAGCTGGTGTGATTCTCCAGCCCTACGACCCCTTTGCCCTCGGCCCGGGCATGGAGGACAGCGCCCACCGACGTCGCCGTTTCGATGGCCCCGCAGTAGACCCCGCCATGGACGATGCCGTAGATCTGGTGGTGGCGTTGATCCACGTCCCACTCCAAAACCACCTCATCGGCACTGGCAGAAACGAATCTCATGCCCATGGCCTTGATCCAGCCCCATTGCAGCGAGTTCAGTGTCTGGGCCAGATTTTCGATCTCTTCGTCTGCCATCTTCGTCACGTTAACCCGATGGTGGCCGACGAGGCATACAATTCCAGCATTCCACTGCCCGTGAGGCGAAGGAGGTGAGGCGTCAGTTGGAACAACCTAATCGTGGAGCCAACCGCCTCGTTAGCCAGCTGGGAGCGTCTGGGGGAGACCTTTCCTAGACGTTCTCGAAATTCCCGTCCGGCTCCCAGAGTCGGAGGCGGAAGCTCTGCGAACCAGCGTGAGACGAAGAGGCCGGGGCCAGCCCCGGCCTCTTTCTTCCAGTTTTGCCTCTCTCGGCGCGTTCCCACACAGACTCCCGGCCAGTGACAACGGCTGCGGCACATGATCTGGTCGCCACCGCAAAAGGCATCTTCAAGGCGCGGTTTGGATTCGCTCCGGCCTCAGCTGCGGCCGCTCCGGGCCGGATCAACCTGATCGGCGAACAGATCGACTTCCTGGGCGCGACCGTCCTGCCCGTGGCCATTAATCGATGGGTGGCGATCGCCCTCGCCCCGGCCCAAACCTGGGCTTTAGAGAGTGACACAACGGGCGGGTTGCGCATGCTCCAGGCTCTGTGCGCCGAGCTTGGCGTCGGGCCACAGAGCGCCGCCGCGGTTGCGAACCTACCGGTCGGGGCCGGCCTCAGTTCCTCAGCGGCCTTCCTGATTGCGGCCAGCGCGGCACTCGGATCTAGGCAAACCGCTCGCGAAGCCGCCCTGGGCGCGCAAAGGGCGGAGCAGTCGGCGAGGGGAGTGCTCTGCGGAGTCATGGACCACTACGCGGCAGCGGCCGGGCGGCGCGGATACGCCATGCTGCTTGACTGTGACCGAGTTGATCACGTTTACGTCCAGATTCCACCAACCGCGGTGATGGCTGTAGTCGACAGCGGAATCCGTCGCGAATTGTCGGCGACTCCTTACAACCAGCGGCGGCAGGAGGTCATCGATGGGGTTCGGGAGGCGGGATTGTCCATCCGGGCAATTCCCGAGGGTCACGGCAATCCCCGTCTGCGCCATGTCGCCGGCGAGATTGGTCGGGTCTCAGCCATGATCGAAGCTCTGGAGGCGGCTGACCTGGTGTGGGCGGGCCGCCTGATCAGGGAAAGTCACGCCAGCCTGCGTGACAACTACCAATGTTCTTTGCCCCCGATCGACGACCTTGTCGCCCGGGCCGACTCAGTCCCCGGATGCTACGGCTCGCGCATCATGGGCGGGGGGTTTGGCGGCAGCGTTCTGGCCCTGCTGGCGCGCGGGGAGGAGCCTGCTTTCCTTTCAGTGTTCCCAGATGCGGAGATCCTCGAAAGTGCCAGCGGGGCTTTCGTTCACAGTTGAACGATTGTCTGAGTTTGCCGAACCGGCAGGGCGCCGGGGGCCGCAGGGTCCTGCAGGGTTGGGAGTCCCTCTGGCTGCCCCTTGGGGAGGGTGAGGAGCGAAAGCTGCCCGACGGGCGGGGTACCGGTTGGGAGCCGGTTGAGGTTCCGGCCCAGCAGGCTGCCGCGCAGGGTCGCCAGGCGCTCTGGTACCGGACAACCTTTGCGCGGCCTGATCACACCGGCAGAGTGTTACTGCGCTTTGGAGGAGCCTTCCTCGCCACCAATGTGTGGTTGAACGGTAAACATGTTGGATCTCACTACGGCTATTTCGCCGCCTTCGGTTTCGATATCACCCCATTCCTAAAGTCGGACAATCTGCTCGTCGTCTGCTGCGAGACGCCGATCGAAACCGACCTCACCCGTAAGAGACATATCACTGGGATCTTCGGCGACGGCGATAGCCGGCCCTATCCCGCCTCAGCCTATTTCAGCCTGCCAGCCGAATACCAATGGGAGATGCCAGTGGGTCTGTGGCGGCCGGTGGAACTTGAGTACCTGGGGGCGGTCGCCATCGATTGGATGCGTCTTAATCCCCGGTTGGAGGCGGACATCGGTCGGCTCGAGATCGAGGCTCGGCTTCGCAACCTGGACGGCAGGGAGATGTCAGGCAACGTTGTCTTCGAGATCACCCCCCCCCAGGGCGCACCGCTGCGGCTAAGTCGCGATTTCACCATCGCGGGCGGGTTGGAGAAGACGCTTTCGATGTCCATGTCGATTCCGGGTGTGCAGCGCTGGTGGCCATGGCGATTGGGGGCGTCCGACACCTATGGCGCCAGAGCCGAACTCAGAGTCGGGGGTGAGCTGTCCGCAGTGGTCGAGGACCGGTTCGGATTCCGCGAGATGGAGGTCAGGGCGGCGCCCGAGGGATGGGGCATCAGGGTCAACGGTCAGCCCATCTTTGTCCGGGGAGCCTGTTACGCACCCGACCTGCGGTTGGACCACCTCACCGAAGAGCGGTTCAAGGCAGACATTGCCCTGGCCCAGAGTGCCAACCTCGATGCCTTCAGAGTCCACGCCCACGTGCTGCCTGACGAGTTCTACCGGTGCGCTGACCTTGCGGGAATGATCGTTGTCGCGGATTTTCCGCTGACTCAGTCCTACTCCTACCACGCGGCGGCCGAAGAAGCCTCATTCTTCGAGACCGGGGTCCGCGAGCAGGTGCCGGAAATGGTGGAGATGCTGCGAAACCGGCCGTCTCTGGCTTGGTGGGTGGTCCACGATGACCCACCTTGGATTCCCGCCCATGCCGAACAGGGGGACGTGCACACCGTGCGCCAGAACTATTCGATCGATCAGGAGGCCAAGTCGCTTTTTCAGCGCCTCGACCCTTCGCGACCGGCGCTCGCCGCATCCGGGGAGTTCGACTCTCATTGCTATGCGGGTTGGCAGGATTTGGATTGGGATGCATTCTCGGACCTAGAGGCGGGGATGGTCAGCGAATTCGGGGCGCAATCACTACCAACGGTCGGATCTCCAGTTTGGAAGGATTTGGCACCCCAAGGTGGGGGAGAGCCGGCCGGTGACGCTGATCCCAGGTGGCTATATGCCGGCTTCCAGCCCGTACCCTGGGCGGAGTTCGGTGCTGGGTTGCCGTCTGACCATTCCTCTCTTACCAGCCTGATTGAAGCCAGCCAGCGCTATCAGGCATGGGTGGTTCGGTACGGGATCGAGCAGATTAGGAAACGGAAATTCGAACCTGCCTGGGGCGCATTTGCGTATCAGCTTGTGGATCCGTTCCCAGCCATCGGTTTTGGGCTGGTCGACCAGGCAAGGGTGGCCAAATTGGGGCTGAGCGCGCTGCGTCAGGCGTTCGCCCCGACCCGCGTGATAATCGACCCGGTTGGATTTGAGGTCGATCGTCCGGTCGGTGTTCGATTCCGTCCCGGCCGAGCTGTGGTAGTCAGGTTGGTGGTAGTCAATGACGATCCCCGGACAGCCGGGGCGGGGCGGGTGCGGTGGTGGATCGAACGGGACCAAGGGCCGTCCGGAGGATTTGGCCAGAGGTTGGCCGCCGCTCTGCGAAGGCGAGCATTCTCGGGGGTCGTCGAATTGGATCTGCCTGAGGCCTGGGAATCGGCCGTCCAGGTGGCCAGTCTGACGTTGCCGCTTGAGGGGGAGGGTCACTACCGTTTGGAGGCCCAACTCGAAGCGGACGGTCGGACGATCGACCATTCAAGTTTGGAATTCCGAGTCGGATCGCCCGCGCCCCGGCCCCTGCAGCCCCGACTCATGCCTTCGTTCCTAGCCGAGAGACTGGTTGTAGCCGGCAGCCTTAGCCGGGATGGCGCTGGGTTGAAGTTCGAGTTGCTCAATTCCGCCCGCCCGGCTGTGCTGGGAACCCTGGATGACTTCCGGCTGGATGGGCACCCGCTGCTCACTTTTGACCTTCATCTTGAAGGGGGGGTTCCCCTTCCTCGCCGGCTCGAATTGCCAATCGAGCGGCCGCTGAGTCTGGTGGTTGAGACGCATCAGATTGTGGCGCCGGGGCCCCACCGGCTGGAGTTCAATCTCAATGTGCCTGGTGTGGCCAGCGGGTTGGTCGGGGTCGAAGGCGAACTCTAGGAGAGCTTGGGGTGGAATTCCCTTCTCCAATTCGCAATGCCAGGACCGAAACTGCGTTTTGTTGACATAGTCACAGTGCCACTACCCTATGTCTGGTAAGCCAGGGGTTAAGACCTGGGTGGGATTTCGGATCGGAAATTTGCCATAAAGGGATAACTGCGGCGGCTGGAAGATGCAGAATCAACGCTGCGTCCGTTTTTGCCGGTATTTGAGTTCAAGGGATGGGGTTCCCAAAAGCTATGAGTCCACAAAGTCTGATCGTCATTTTCGGAGCCTTAGTGGCGGCCGTGGTCGTAGGCGTCCTGCTTTATCAGCAACGCCAAGGTCGGCGCAAATCTCTGCCTCAGCCGGAGCCAATTCCTGGTCGGCCCGACCTACCGGCTTGGTCAAATGAGGTCGCCAGCGCGAACGCGGCCAATGGTCCCCTGATGGCTCCACCGGGTCCCCCTCCGGGACCTCTGGGCCAGCCAGCTCCAGCCTGGTCTCCAACCACGCCAACAGAGCCCGTGGTCACTTCCCAACAGCCTCAGGTTTCCGCACCCCAAACCTGGGGTGGCTCTGCCCCCGCGGCTGAAGTCCTGCGCCCCACCGAACAGCCGCCGGCCGCAGCCGCCGCCTCTGGGTGGGGAGTCCCCCCCGTTACGGCAGCCGAAACCGCCGTGGACGCGCCAGTAGCCCCCTGGGCTGAGGTACCCGCGCCTGTGGTCCCCAGCGGCGAGGCGAGTCCGCCAGTCGAAGCTACAGCAGAGCCTTCTGCTCCCCAGGGCGCGGCGCCCGCGGCTCCTGCTCCCGAAGCTACAGCGCCCGAGGCTACAGCCTGGGGCACACCTCCGCATTACACCTGGGGGGAGCCCCCAGCGAGTCAAGGTTTGCCTGGCAGCCCGCCGGCAACCCCTGCGTCGTTGCCTTGGGCCTCACCCGCTGCCCCGCCACCCTTCTCATGGCCCCCGCTGGCCGATCCCTCGAGTTCGCCGTGGGACTCCCCTACGGTCGCCGATGATGCCCAACCTTGGGCCCCTTCAGCCGACGCTCCCGCGGATGCCCGTGTGCAAGAGACCCCTCCAGGCTGGCCAGCTCCCATTGAAAGTCAGCAGCCGCAGGCTCCCGCGGCCTGGTCGGCTCCGGCCGAGACCGTTGCGCCTGAGGCTCCTGCGGCGTGGTCGCCTCCGGCTGAGACCGTTGCGCCTGAGGCTCCTGCGGCGTGGTCGCCCCCGGCTGAGACCGCTGCGCCTGAGGCTCCCGCTGCGTGGTCGTCTCCGGCTGAGACTGCTTCGCCTGAGGCTCCCGCTGCCTGGTCGCCTCCGGCTGAGACCCAAGCACCCCCGGCTCCCTCCGCCTGGTCGGCTCCGGCTGAGACCGCTGCGCCTGAGGCTCCCGCGGCGTGGTCGCCTCCGGCTGAGACCCAAGCAACCCCGGCTCCCTCCGCCTGGTCGGCTCCGGCTGAGACCGAGGCGCCCGAGGCCCCCGCCGCCTGGTCGGCTCCCGCAGAAACCGAGGCGCCCGAGGCCCCCGCCGCCTGGTCGACTCCCGCTGAAACCGAGGCGCCAGAAGCTCCCTCCGCCTGGTCGACTCCCGCTGGGCCGGACCCGTCGACGACCTGGAACTCATCTCAGGAGCAGGAGGTATCTCCGACTGAGACGGAGGCAGGCGAGTCGGGTTACAGCGGCGCCGACTGGCCGGAGCCAGTCGAAGCGTTGCCGGTTGGCGACGCTGGTTCGTGGGCGCCATCGCAGCCGGAGGA
>DASZFH010000331.1:0-2713 GCA_035939985.1 Candidatus Dormiibacterota bacterium | reverse complement strand
ATTGATGCCGACCTGGTTGAGATCGGTCTGAGTCAAAGACGCCGACCCGCACATGGCGGAGGGAGTGGAAACCCCGGACCCCTCCACATATAGATCCCCAGGTGTAAATCCCGGGGCCAGGACTTTGTCGACGACCACCTGATGATCGGTCTCGAACTGGGCTCCGCAGAGGCTCCAGACCCGGCTCGGCGGAAGCGCGGTCTGGTATAGGACGGCATCTCCAGCCGTGATAACACGGGTCACCGTCGGTGACGAGGCGATCACGGCCTGATCGCTACCGGCCACGATGTACTGGACATCCAGAAGCTGCCAAAGGCCCGGCCTGATCTCGCCCGGCTTGGAGTTCAACACGTCACCCACCACCTGATCCTCGACCGGGAGATCCTGCAGGGTTGGCCAGGGGGTGCTGAAGCCCACCAGCGACGATGCCCCGATTGAGAGCGGAGTGTCCGTTGCCAGCCGATCCGGCTCCGTCGACCAGCCCCCATCGGTGGCAGGGAGAACGCGGCCGTCGTTATGAGCCGAGACGTACTGCGGGATCGTCCGGCTATAGGTGTAGAAATCGCCGGCTCCGGGGTGATTCCACTCCATGAACTGGCCCGCCGCATATAGCTCCAGAACCACCGCCAGCGGCACCAGAAGCAACGCCCTCGGACCCAATAGAAACGCCCCCGCCACGGCCACCCCCACCAGACCGCAGGCAACCCAACTGGCGTACTCGATGTGTTGCCGGTCCTGCCAAAACAGGAGCGCTTGGTGGCCACCGTCCAGCTTGTACAGAACCGCCACGGCAACCAGCCCAAGGGCGGGAATTGCCATCTGGTGAAGCAGGGGCTTGCGAGCCCGGACCAGGCTCGCCACCAGTTCGCACCCATAACCGGCCAGCGCGCTGGTGGCGATCGTCATCACATAAACCCAACGGACGGGCAGCCGGAACAGATGCATACCAGGAACATGATCGAAAAACGGCTGATAGAGGGGAGTTGCGGCGCCCAGAGCGAGAACAAAGCAACCCCCGGCCATCAAAGTGAAGAATCCGATCAGAAGCCGGTGCCCACGCTTCAACCCGTGGACCAGGCCCAAGACCACCAACCCTAGCCCGGTGGCCCCAATCCAGCCCGCATTCTCTCCGTAGAACCTGGATAGATAGTCAGGAAGGAGAAAACGAATCAGGGGAGTTCCGGCTGGAAGGGGAGCATAGGATGCGTCGCCGAAACTAAGTCCGGCCCCGCCCCGAACCCCAAGCGCCGCCAGTTCGAGTTGCGGCCCCACCAGCGCCGCCGCCATCAGAAAGCCCCCTCCGACCATGACCACAAGACCCGCGACCCCGAGTCCAGCACGGCGCCTAGTGGGATCTGTCAAGACCACGACGGCCGCAAAGAGGGGCAACCAGATGCCGCTGAAGTACATCTCCTGCGGGTTTCCAGCCAGTAGGCTCAACGCCACCACCGGCGGTCCGAGCAAAAACCAGGGCCAGCGGCCATTGATGCTTCGCTCCACGGCCAGAAATGCCAGCGGCGCCCAGGGGCTCTCGAAGACCGCCCAGACGAGGCCCGTATGCGCCATCTGGTAGCCGCCAAACGCAAATAGCGCTCCTGCGACCAGGGCAGCGGGCGGGCCGAGCCGAAGTCCGAGACGGGACAGGAGATACATGGTCAGCGCCGCCATGGTGGTGTGTAACCACAGCTCCCAGGCCACCGCCCGCGTTGGATTGAGGAAGAAATAGAGGACTTGGAATGGATACAGCACCGCCGCGTCTCCATTGGCCAGAAAGGGCATGCCCATGTAGAGCTGGGGATTCCAGAGCGGAATCTGATGGGAGCCAATCGCCTCTTTGAGGAAGGTCCGGAAAGGAACGTGGATTCCAACCATGTCCAGAGCCACATAGGCGCCCTGACCTGTCAGGAGGCGGTGAAAGAAAATCCCCGACGCGACCGCGAAGAATCCCGGAACCCCGATCCACTCCAAGGCTCGGCTGGCGGCAGTGCTCCTGAACGGGGTCGAAGCGGAGCGAGTCACAGCCGCCATTATGCCCAGATAGACTCCTCCACCCGCGGAGCGGGTTTGGGCTAATCGCGGTATGTTCAAGATGAACCCTTGCAGCACTCCCCGCGATTTCGCACCCGGATGAGATTCGCCGCTGTCTCCGCCCTGCTCCTGTGCGGCGCACTCGCCTCAGTGGCGGTCCCACTTCCAGTCTTGGCGACCACCACCATCCAGGGCCACATGACCGACACCGACACTGGCGGACCCGCGGCCGGAGTCGTGATCAAGGTGTGCGCAGCGAGCGGTTGCGCTGGATCAGTCGGTCAAACGGACTCCAATGGGAACTATGAGATCGACAATGCCCCGCCAGGCGGGGCCTGGAGCCTGGTTACCTTTCCCACTGATGCCTGCACCGCGGGCGAATACGCTCGGGCTCACGAGAACGTCACCATTCCGCCCGACGGAGTCCTCAACCCCCCTGACATAACCGTGACTCGCCAGAAAGCGACCATTGAGGGGGTGGTCCGCGACTCCCAAAATCGGCCAGCGGCCGGGGTTAACGTCACGGCTGAGAACAGTGAGCAGGGTGGGGACGGGTTCAATTACGCCAATACTGGGGCTGACGGCAGCTACGCAATTCCCTGCCTTCCCATCGGCCGAGGCTATTTCCTAACCGCCAACCCGCCCCGGACCGCCGGACTGGGGCAGCAGATGGACTCTCCCTTCA
>DASZFH010000330.1:0-8523 GCA_035939985.1 Candidatus Dormiibacterota bacterium | reverse complement strand
TGTTGGTTGGCCTCCAAGGCGCCGGTAAGACAACGACCGCGATCAAGCTGGCCCTCCTCGCCCGCCGGGAAGGTCACAAACCAATGCTGGTCGCCCTGGACCAGCGGCGACCAGCGGCCGTCGAGCAGTTGCGGGTTCTGGCTGCCAAGGACTCAGTTGAATTCGCCACTGGCATCGGGCCGGCTGTACAAGTTGCGTTAACCGCCATCCAAGAGTCGATGACCAAGTCATGCGACTTCGTCATCCTGGATACCGCCGGCAGGCAGCAGCTTGACCCAGATCTGATGGAAGAGTTGCGGCAGCTCCGGTCGGCGCTGCCGATCACAGAGGTCCTCCTGGTGGCGGATGCCATGACTGGCCAGGAGGCGGTCAACGTTGGTGAGGCATTTCACCAGGCTCTTGGGGTCGATGGTGTGATATTGACCAAGTTGGACGGGGATGCCCGGGGCGGTGCTGCCCTGTCGCTGCGTCAGGCGACCGGTCAGCAGGTGCGGTTTGCAGGGACCGGTGAGCGTTCGGTCGATTTCGAAGTGTTTCACGCTGATCGGATGGCCTCCCGGATTCTGGGCATGGGCGATGTCCTGACCCTGATCGAGAGGGCGGAGTTGGGTGCGGGGCAGCAATCGATCAAGGACGTCGAGCGCCAGATCCGCAAAGGCCAGTTCACCTTCGACGACTATCTGGCCCAGATTCGCCAGCTGCGCAAGTTGGGGCCGATTGAGAAGGTGATGGAGATGCTCCCTGGAGCAGGCAAGTTCAAGGGACAACTGAGCGGTTCGGAGCGAGATGTGAGCAAGATGGAGGCAGTCATTCTGTCGATGACCAAGGAGGAGAGAGCTCAGCCGCAGGTTATCGATGGTTCCCGGCGCCGTCGCATCGCCCGGGGCAGTGGAACTCAGGTGGCTGACGTCAACCGAGTGCTCAAGGCCCGCGAGATGATGCAGCAGCTCTTTAAACAGATGGGTCGTCGGGGAAGGCGAGGGGCGGTTCCCCAATTACCAGGGATGTTCTAGGAGCTGGGTTTAGGAGATGTTCCGGCCCAGGGTCAACAGTCCAAAGGCGGAGAGAGATCCCACCGTCAAATCTAAGGAGGTATTAAGTTGGTAAAGATCAGACTCAAGCGGATGGGGGCCAAGAAGCGTCCCTTCTACCGCTTGGTGGTTGCCGACGCGCGTTCTCCGCGCGACGGCAGATTCATCGAGCAGGTGGGTTATTACGATCCGCTCACCGAACCATCGACGGTGAAAATCGACGAGGAGAAAGTTCTGTCGTGGCTGAACAAAGGTGCTCAGCCCTCCGACGCCGCCCGTACTTTGCTAAAAAGGGAGGGAGTCCTTGAGCGACATGCAGCGTCACGAAAGGCCGCAGGTTCCGTTTCGGCGTGAGGGAGGCCGCCCCGGTGGGGGAGGCTTTGGTCGGCGTCCCGGTGGGTTTGGCGGCCCGCCTCGTGCGGGTGGTCCACCTGTGGACTACAAGGGGCTGGTCGAGTTCGTCGCCAAGACCATGGCCGATGACCCAGCCGCTGTCGATGTACAGGCATTCGAGCGCCATCGGGGCGCTCTGACGCTGAAGATCGGCCTGGGCGAAGGCGATATGGGCAAATTGATCGGCCGGGGCGGCCGCAACATTGAGGCTCTGCGGACCCTGATCCGGGTCGCCTCGCTCAAGGAACGGCGCAAGGTCTTCGTCGACCTGGCGTGAACGAGGCCAAGCTCAAGGTGGGACAAGTGTTGGGCCCGGTTGGCCTGAGAGGAGAGGTCAAGGTTCTCTCCTTGACGGACTTCCCGGATAGGTTCGCGCCCGGCGCCCGCCTGGGGCTCAGAGAAAGCGAAATCAAGATCGAACGAACCGGGGGGGGGGCCGGGGTGTCCGGCTCCCCTCTGATCGTAAAGTTTGAGGGGATTGACAGTCGGGAGGCGGCGCATAGACTCTCCGGCGCCTACCTGGAGGTCCCAGCCGAGGCGGCTCACCAGCTTCCCAGCGGGGCTTACTACCACTACCAACTGATCGGTCTACGGGTTTCCACTGAATCCGGTAGGGATCTGGGGGTGTTGGAGGAGGTTCTGGGCGGACCCGGTAATGACATTTGGGTTGTTAAGTCACACTCCGGCCAGCATCTGGTCCCCGCGCTTCGCTCGGTTGTCGAACTGGTCGATTTGGCCAAGGGAACGGTGCTGGTGAAGGACTGGGTTTTGGATAGTGAGGAAATCAGGAGCGGGGAGGCGGATGCGGTTTGACGTCATCAGCATCTTCCCGACCACTGTCACCGCCGCTTTTGAGGTCGGGGTCGTGGGTCGGGGAATTAAGTCTGGCCTCCTGAGCCTCCACGGCCACGACCTCAGGGACTACTCCCAGGACAAGCACCGCAAAGTGGACGACATGCCCTTCGGTGGGGGCGCCGGCATGGTGCTCAAACCTGAACCGGTATTTGCCGCGGTTGAGTCGATCCAGACCTACAACCCGGGCCGAGTTGTCCTCTTAGAGCCATGGGGCGAATCGTTGACCCAGCGGCTGGTGTGTGACCTCGCCCGGGAGCCTGGATTGATCATTGTCTGTGGACGCTACGAGGGAATCGACGACCGTGTTCGCTCTGGCCTCAACGCTTTGGAGATTTCAATCGGGGATTATGTCCTCAGCGGGGGCGAAATACCAGCCATGGTTTTGATCGACGCCGTGGCCCGGCAGATCCCCGGAGTGTTGGGGGCGGAGGAGTCGCTCGATCAGGATTCCTTCTCAGCTGGGCTTGTCGGGTACCCTCAATACACTCGGCCGGCAGAATATCGCGGTTTGAGAGTGCCTGACGTCCTCCTCTCAGGGGATCACGCCCGGATTGCGGACTGGCGATTGGGTCAGGCACAAGCACGAACTGAGTCTCGCGGCACGCGGGCGGTATCCTAGGGAGCGGTCATGAACGTTATTGATGAATTAGAGCAAGAGCAACTCAAGGCAGACGTACCCGAGCTCCGAACGGGGGACACGGTCAAAGTCCACGCAAAAGTGGTCGAGGGGACTCGGGAGCGAATCCAGGTTTTTGAGGGACTTGTCATCCGGATCACGGGTGGAGGCCTTCGCCGTAACCTGACCGTCCGTCGTGTGGCACACGGAGTTGGTGTGGAGCGTACGTTCTTGCTCCATTCGCCCCGTATCGACAAGATCGAAGTCCTCCGCCATGGTGTTGTCCGTCAGGGACGGCTTTACTACCTCCGCGACAAGATCGGCAAGCAGGCCCGTATTAGAGAGCGCCGCTAAGCCCAGATCCAGGCTAAGTCCAGGTGGGGCTTCACCGATTTACAAGCACTCTTTCCCGACCGCCTCGCAACCACATAAGGTTGGGGCACGATGAGAGGAAGGCGTGGGCGCGGAATCTGGGGGGCGGAGAAGCAGGCTCGCGAGATGGGTTTTTCGGTTGTTGCAGGCCTGGACGAGGTTGGCATGGGACCTCTGGCCGGGCCTGTGGTGGCCGGAGCCGTGGTCCTTCCCCTGGGAGTCCGCCTGCCGGGGATTGGCGACAGCAAAGCGCTCCCCCACCCTGAGCGCGTGCGGCTGGATCGCCTGATTCGCAGCCGCGCGGTCGCGGTATCGGTGTTCGCGGTTGGGCATGGCGAAGTGGACCGTCTCGGATTAACCATGGCCCGCCGGTCTGCGATGGCCGGCGCGTTGGATGGACTTGGTCTTGAGCCCGACTACCTGTTGATCGATGCCTTCGATCTGCCCGAGGCCCCCTTGCCCCAGTTGGCGGTGGTGAAGGGCGACTCGACCTGCGTCTCGATCATGGCGGCCAGCATCGTCGCCAAGGTCCACCGAGACCTTGCCATGATCAAATACGACGCCGAATATCCCGGTTATGGCTTTGCCCGTCACAAGGGGTATGCCACCCCATCACATCGAGCCGCTTTACGTCGGCTCGGGCCGAGTCCGATTCACAGGATGACATGGAGCCCGATCCGAGCGCTGTTGAGCGAGCAGGCCGCAGCCGGGCGGTAGGCGCGCGCGGCGAGGATCTTGCTGTTGAGATCTTGAAGGGCCGGGGTTACCTGGTCGTAAAGAGAGGCTTTCGAGCTCGTCGGGGTGAGTTGGATCTCATCTGTGAGATCGGGGGTGAGATGGTTGTGGTCGAGGTCAAGACTCGCACCTCGGACCGTTTCGGTTACCCGGCCGAGGCCGTTGATCAACGCAAGAGCGCGGCCATGTGGGCGGCGATCTCAGAACTCCGAAGCCTGTCCGGCTGGAAAGGTGCAGTCCGAGTTGCGGTGTTATCGATCCACCTGGACAGGGACGGAAGGGTGGTCGGTGAGGATCTGGTGTTGGATCCGGACTGAGGGGAGGGTGGTTAGAAGGGAAATGTTGTCAGCGAGTAGGCGGGACTGTCCGGTCGGGCACGGTTTTCCAGCACGACTCTAGGGCGCCGTCGGACGCACTCGTGCGGTGGGGTCTCCGACCGAACCTGCTCGAAGATCGGGAAGCGTATGGTGCCGTCGGGGGCCCATTCTGAATAGCGGACTCGGACCACCATTTCGGGTCGGCACCAATTGACCGGGCCTGTAAAGGTGGGCGCTGGTACCAGGGCGCAGTGCGAACTCCGCAATCGGTCCAGCGTGGAGGCTATTTCGGCCAATTCTCCAGCCTCGAACCCGCCGGCCACAGCTCCCGCTGGGAGGAGTTGGCCGAGTTCGTAGTAAGCGACGAGGAGCGCCCCGAAGGGGTCGCCAGGGGTGGCGCCGACCACAATAAAATCCTCGCGCTGGACGGCGTCCACGGTTAGCCAGAACGGGCTGCGCTGACCGGGTACGTAGGGGCTCTGAAGATGTTTGGCCACGATGCCCTCAAGGCCCTTTTCCAAACAGGCGTCGAACAGCTCCACCCCGTCAGCCTCAATATGGTCGGGGACAAGGAGATGCTTGCCCTCCGGCACCGCCCTGCGCAAGCGAGCCTTTCGGCGGATCAACGGCTGCCGGAGCAGAGGCTTGTTCGCCGAATAGAGGATATCGAAGGCCAGGAAGGCTGTGGGGCGATCTGACCCATGACCGTGCATCCGAGCCAGGATCAGCCCCTCTTTTGGCCGGCCCTCGGAGTCGGTGACGACCAATTCGCCGTCGAGGATGGTTCCGGGTTCCAGGTCGGCCGCAGCTTCAGCCAGCTCGGGAAATGAGTTGGTGAGGTCGCCCAGGGCCCCGTCCTGAAGTCGCACGGTGCCCGTGGGGTCTTTGATCAACAGACATCTGCGCCCGCTCCACTTAACTTCAAACAAGTATTCAGGAGCGGCAAACGGCGCCCCGGTCATCGAAGACAGCATGGGCCGGACCGCGGTCGGAAACCCAGCCAGCCCGAGTTGGAGCTGATGGGCAATCATCGTCTGCCAGTTTATTGGGGCAGGGGCCCGGGGTGGCGTTAAGGACCGGTCAGGACGCTCGTCGCTCGGAAGCAGGCCTCTCCTCGCCTGATTCGGAGTCCTGCTGCAGGCGGCGAACCCTGGCCGCCTCGACCGAGGCTTTCAGGGCCTCCATCAAGTCCATGACCTTCGGTGAGTCGGAGGCTGGGAGCGCCTCGACTGCCTGTTCACCTCTGAGCTTGGCGTCGACCACGTCTTGGAGCGCCTCGCGATAGTTGTCGTGATAGCGCCCTGGGTCGAAACTTCCGGCCAGCTGTTCGATCAGCAAGGTGGCCATGCTCAACTCTTTCTCTTCGATTTTGATTGGCTCAGCCTCCAGGCCCTTGAGCCCCACGGTGGTGCGGATCTCGTCCGGCCAATTGAGGGTGTTGAGCAGCATCACCCCGTCGCCGGGCTGGAGCACGCAGAGGTGTTCGCGGTCTCTCAGCGCCAGCTTGGCGATCGCTTTTCGGGAGGTTCGCTGCAGGGCCTCCTTGAGCAGGAAGTAGGGCTTGCGGCCGGCGTCCTCAGGTTCCAGGTAGTAGGCCGATTTGTAGTAAAGCGCTCCGTCTATCTGGTCCGCCGGCACAAATTCCTGGATCTCAATAGCCTTGGCGGCCGGCAGCGGGAGGTTATCCAGGTCAGAGTCGTCAACGATCACGTACTGATCCTTGCCGACCTCATACCCGCGGAGCGTGTCGGCCAGGCTCACCTCATGTTCGGCCGCAGCACACCATCGCCGGTATTTGATCGGGGAGAGATGGTCCGGGCAAAGTTGGCGAAAAGAAACCCCGTGCGATTCAGTGGCGAGATACAGGCGCACCGGGATCGAGACCATGCCAAAGCTCACAACGCCGCGCCACATCGACCTGGGCATAACGGGGCCAGTCTACGCCATGATTGTGCGATCGACGGCTACTTTTCGGAAGTGGCCGCCTTGCAGGGGGCCCCGAAGCCGTTCGCTTAACAGCCAACGTTTCCGAGCAGCCTCCAGTGGCCGACCCTGTCGGGGTGCCAGCCACCGTCTTCGGCGCAGTTCTTCGCGGTATGGATGCCGTCCCAATCGAGGTTCAAGTGGATGTCTCCAATGGGAAGCCCGGATTCTTCCTGGTTGGACTGGCGGCCGCCGCCGTGAAGGAGGCCCGGGAGAGGGTGCGTGCCGCGATCAGAAACTCGGGCCTGAAGTTCGCGGCCAGCAATCGCCATGTTGCCATCAGTCTGGCCCCGGCTGAACTGCCCAAGGATGGGAGCGGGCTGGATCTCCCGATTGCTGTAGGGCTCGTTCTCGGGGCCGCACGAGAGGAGGTTCCCGGCGATGCGGCTTTTGTGGGCGAGCTGTCTCTTGATGGAACCTTGCGGCACACGGCGGGAGTCTTGGTAATGGCCCTTGGGCTCCGGGGGCATGGGTTCCGTCACCTGTTCGTCCCGGCAGTGGATGCTCCTGATGCGGTGCGGGCGACCGGTTTGTCCGTGTACGCCTGCCCGGACCTAGCCTCGGTTCTGGCACATCTGCGCGGTGAGGTTCGCCTTGAGCCCCAAACCCAGGTCACCCAGGTTGCCCACCGACCTCCCGACCCGATCCATGACCTCCGCGAGGTCTATGGCCAAACCGGACCGCGCCGAGCCTTGGAGGTGGCGGCGGCGGGAGGCCACCATCTCCTGCTCTCGGGTCCGCCTGGTGGTGGCAAGACCATGCTGGCGCGTTGCCTGCCCGGGATCCTGCCCGCATTGGAAGAGGCGGAAGAACTCGAAATCGCCCAGGTTAGGAGCGTGCTTGGCGAGCTGGAGGCAGACCAAGGGGGAAGGTACGTGCGTCCCTTCAGAAGTCCCCACCACTCTGTTTCAACGGCCGGTCTGGTGGGCGGTGGGCAGGGATTGGCGTCACCCGGTGAGATAAGCCGGGCGGCTCACGGGGTCCTCTTCCTTGATGAGTTGGCTGAATTCAAGCCCGGGGTGCTCCAGGCCCTGCGACAGCCGTTGGAGCAGGGGGTTGTGAGCATCACCAGAACCGGCGGAACCGTGGTCTATCCAGCCCGATTCATGCTTGTCGCGGCCACCAACCCCTGTCCCTGCGGCTTCATTGGTGATGAACAGGTCGGGTGTCGTTGTTCCCCGGCGGCGATCAGCTCCTACCAAAGGGCGCTCAGCGGGCCGCTCCTGGACCGTATTGACCTTCGAGTGAAAGTCGCGCGCCCGCCCATCGAGACTTTGACCGGGGGGTCAGACAGCGAGTGCTCGGCATCCGTCCGAGAACGTGTGTCCGCCGCCCGTCGGCGCCAACTGCGACGCCAGGGATTCGTAAATTCTCAACTCCGACCCCGGTCTCTGAAAGAGGTTGCTCCTCTGGAAGGGTCGGCTCGCACTGCACTTCAATCTTGGGCTGAGTCCCGATTTCTGACCGCCCGAGGCTTCCACCGCGCGTGGCGAGTGGCTCTGACTCTGGCGGACCTGGCGGGCTCCCCCGGTATCTCGGAGCGCCATGTCTTGGAAGCCCTTGGCTACCGGCTCGATGTCATTCCCTGATCCAGCCAATGGTTTGAGGTCGAGAGGGGTTTGGCCTCCACCAGGCGGTCCCCTGGTTGCCATCGTCGGATCGCGGCGTCCCACTCCATACGGCGAGGCGGTGGCCAAACGCCTGGCGGCGGATCTGGCCGAGAAGGGGGTGGGTATCGTGAGCGGTCTGGCGGCCGGAATCGACTCTGCCGCGCATTGGGGGGCGCTGGCGGCCAATGGATACACAGTTGGGGTTTTGGGCACAGGAGTGGATGTCGTCTATCCACGCACGAACACGGTCCTCGCTCGCCAGGTCCTCGCTCGAGGTGGAGCCTTGGTCAGCCAGTTTGCGGACGGAACCCCGCCCCGCCGGCACCATTTTCCGGCCCGCAATTGGACGATCGCGCAGCTTTCAGACGTCGTTGTTGTGGTCGAGGCCTCTGGGGCCAGCGGCGCTTTGATCACGGCAGAGGCGGCTTTGAGTCACAACAAGGAGGTACTGGCGGTCCCGGGGAGTGTGTTTTCGAGCCTCAGCGTTGGTTGTCACCAACTGCTCCGCGACGGAGCCGGTTTGGTTCAGAATGCGCGAGACGTTCTGGCTGCGCTGGGGCAGGGATTGGAGGTCCTCGACGATCCTCTTGCTCCGCCGCTCCGGCTCGGGA